>NZ_JANCPG010000007.1:0-93050 GCF_024295905.1 Streptococcus sp. CF7_Ac1-12
TTTCGTCATTCATTTTTGACTTTACTTCATCATAAGATAATGCATGTGATTCCTCTTCTACTGTTTCAGGCATCTTTCCTGTTTCGTAAAGAGATTTAATTTGTGTACTATCCAATGTTTCGTATTTCAATAATGCTTCTGCAATCAACTTGTGAGTTTCACGATTTGACTGAATAATTTCCGCAGCTTTATTTCGTGCTTCATTCAATAGCGAACGAACCTCTTCGTCAATTTCATAAGCTGTTTGTTCTGAAATTGATTTTTGAGGACTCTGTGCACCAAACATAGCATGGTTTCCTTCATATTGTACTGGGCCAAGTTTTTCACTCATACCGTACTCTGTAACCATTGCACGCGCCATTTGTGTCGCCTGTTCAAAGTCGTTTGAAGCTCCTGTAGTTTGGACATTAAAGATGATTTCTTCAGCTACACGTCCCCCCATTAAGCCAGCCAATTGCTCTTTCATATCTTCTTTAGAAAGAAGCATTTGATCCTCTTTAGGAAGTGCAATCATGTATCCGCCTGCACGTCCGCGTGGTACGATAGTAACTTTATGAACAACACGGGCATTTGACAATACTAGACCAACAATGGTATGTCCTGCCTCATGATAGGCAACCAATTCACGTTCTTTTTGTGAAACTGTCTTATCTTTCTTAGAAGGTCCAGCAATAACTCTATCTTCTGCTTCATCAATATCTGAGGCATCAATGATTGATTTATTGCGACGAGCAGCAACTAAAGCTGCTTCATTCAAGACATTCTCTAAGTCAGCACCAACAAAACCTGGAGTTTGTTGAGCCACTAATTTCAAATCAACATCTTCTGCTAAAGGCTTATTCTTAGCATGAACTTTCAAGATTGCTTCGCGCCCCTTAACATCAGGACGACCAACCAATACTTTTCTATCAAAACGTCCTGGACGCAGAAGGGCTGGGTCAAGTACATCTGAACGGTTTGTCGCAGCAATGACAATAATCCCTTCATTTCCCTCAAAACCATCCATTTCAATCAAGAGTTGGTTCAAGGTTTGTTCACGTTCGTCATTACCTCCGCCGAGACCGACTCCACGTTGACGTCCAACAGCATCAATTTCATCGATAAAGATGATAGCTGGTGCTGCTTTTTTGGCATCTTCAAAAAGAGAACGGACACGACTAGCTCCAACTCCGACAAACATTTCTACAAAATCAGAACCTGAGATACTAAAGAATGGAACACCTGCTTCTCCGGCAACTGCTTTAGCAAGCAAAGTCTTACCTGTTCCCGGAGGTCCCTCTAGAAGGACACCTGCTGGAATACGGGCTCCAAGTTTTGTAAATCGTTTTGGATCTTTTAAGAATTCAACAACTTCAACTAGTTCTTGTTTTTCTTCTTCAGCTCCAGCAACATCTGAAAATCTTACTTTTATATCTTCTTTATTTGCAGCTTTAGCCTTACTACGTCCAAAACTCATTGGGTTACGGCTATTATTTCCTCCCATATTTCCCATCATAGAGAATAGGAAGAAGAAAAGAATACCGAATGGCACAATGGATACAAGAATATTAATCCACATACCACTTGAACTTTCATGCTTAACAGTTACTTCCGCTTTATGATCAGAAGCAAGTTTTTGCAATTCAGATACTGTCGTATCTGAAGGAAGAATGATGCTTGAAAATTTCTCTACTGTTGTAGCAGAAGGAGAAAAGAACTGAATTCCTGTTTCTTCTTTACTTGTTTTAGGATTTTTATAGACACCTGAAACTTCGATAACACTGCCATTTGGTTGGTAAGTCAATTCTTTTACATTGTCATCGGTAATTTCTTTTACCAATTCTGTATAATTAATTTGCTCACTTTTCCCTGTAACACTACCGGTACTAAAATACTGATAACCTGTAACTAGGAAAAAAATAAGTAATAACCATAGAAAAGGATTTTTAATTAAACCATTATTTTGTTTTTTCATTAAAAATTGTTCTTTCTAATTTGAATACACTTCTTCTTTCAATACTCCAACATAAGGAAGGTTACGATAATTTTCTTTGTAGTCTAAGCCATAACCTACTACAAACTCATTTGGGATAGTAAAGCAGGTATAGTCTGCCTCAATTTCTACAACACGTCCTTCTGGTTTATCCAACAAGGTTGCAATGTTAACAGAAGCAGCTTCTCTTTCAATAAACATATCTCGCAAATTTTTCAAAGTTTGACCTGTATCAATGATATCCTCTACAAATAGAACATGTCTTCCTTTGATATCTTGAGTCACATCTTGCTTGATATTGATGACACCACTACTTGCTGTTCCACCATGGTAGCTAGAAACCATCATGAAGTCCATTTCAATATGTGTGTCGATATGTTTAACCAATTCAGCCATAAAAGGAATAGATCCTTTTAAAATCCCAACTAAGATTGGATTTTTTCCTGCATAATCCTTAGTTAATTGAGCACCTAATTTTTTAGCAGCTTCTGTAATTTCATCGTGTGAAACGAGAATTTTTTTAATATCGTTTTCTAACATTTTTTTACCTATCTATTTTTTCTATATAAAGTACAGTGTTCATTATATCATTTTTCGTGTTTTTACTCAAATTACTGGTCGCAATTCCCAAAATTGAGACAATTTCACCAAATTGCTCAATAATCAGGGCAGATTTTCGCTTTTCCATAGGGATTTTCAAATCAATAAATAGACGTCTAAGTTTTTTTCTATGCCCATTTTGAATCAAAACATCTCCTGTTTTTCGATGACGAATATGTATTGATGTTTCCCGTGAAACAGGTATTTGTTGAATTGATTCACCTTCTAAAGGAAGTCCAAAGGAAAATAAATATCCCTGATAAGTTACCTGATTTTGATAGTGTAACACAAGTTCATCTTCCTTTTCATCAGCCTGCGGACTGATTTTACAAATCTGAAACTGTTGGTACTCTTTTATCAATTCATAGCCATTTTTAAGCAGATGACGATACTGGCTTTTAGTTTTTAAAATTTGCCGAACTTCAGCAAACTGCGCTTTTGTAAGATTCAAATCTGGAAAATGATTCAGATAAGTTTGAAGTAAAACTCTTTGTGTAGACTCAGAATAAGAAAATAACTGCTGTAAATTTTCCACATCAATATTGTGAGATAATTCAGTTATAGCTAAGTCATAATCTAAAATTTCATTGCCGATACTTAAGATTGCATCTCTAAATCGAGGATTTTCTTTTTCTAATTCTGGTAAGTAAGAGTTTCGAATACGGTTGCGCAAATAATGATTTTCCTGATTTGATATATCTTCAAAGTGAAAAATTGGTGGAAAGTCTTTTTTTTGAAAATGCAAGAAGGGACGAATGATTTCTATCTCTCCGACAACTTGCTTCTCCTTAATTCCTGATAGATAGCGCAAACGAGTGCCTCGAATCAAGCGCATCAAAATCGTTTCCACCTGGTCATCAGCATGGTGAGCAGTGACTAAGGCTGTCGCACCTGTCTTTTTCATGACTTTTTTAAAAAATTCATAACGAAAATCTCGAGCACGCGCTTCCGAAAATTCTCCTGAAAAATTGCTGATATAAATAGGAAGCTCTGCTTCAGTAGCCAACTTCCTTAATTCCTTTTCTTCCCAATCTGATTCTACTCGCTGCTTATGATTCACATGAGCTAGAATCAATTCAATTTCTAACTCTTTTTGATACGTAGATAATACCTTAAATAGAAACATAGAATCTAATCCACCAGAAAGAGCTAGCACCACCTTAGCATGTTTTTTGAAATATCCCTTATTAAGAAAATGATTTAAAAAATCTTGTTCTCTCATTTTAGAACCTCATAAACATCTTTGGCTATCTTAGAAATCGTATCATAATCAGAATTCTTTGTGAAAATAGAAAGAATAAATGGAGAATCTGCATAAACAACACCTGTATCATGCTTAAATTCATCCGCATCTCCAATTTTATGAGCTACTTTAACAGAAACACCTTTGGCAATTCGCTCATTATCAAAATCTGTTTTAGTTAAAGATTCCAATACAAATCCATTTTGATTATAAATGGCTTCCATAACCTTCCCAGCCATTTTAGAAGAAATCAATTTTTCATTTGAATCCCAATCATCTCCCATAATAGCAGACATCTTGGATTTGAATGTGGCATCAGATTGGTTTGAAATGTAATATCCCAATAGATTATGAGCTACATTATCAGATTCTTTTGATACTTTCGTAATTAAATCCTTTAGAGAGTATTCTTTATTATCCTCTTTTTTAGGAAGACTACCACTTCCCTCTGGTTTATAAGAACCTAGAAAATCATTGACTGCAGATACATATTTTACAGTCGTGTCTAACTGATAAAGACCCTCATTTATTTTTTCTTGCGTATAATAAAGATAAGGTAGTTTTAAAACACTAGCTGCATACATCTTTTCATCTTGATTGATACCAGCTTCTTTTCCAGTAGTCAGTTGCTTAACATAAATAGAGAATGATTCCTTCTGATATTTTTCAGATAACATTTCTTGGACTTTACTTATCCGATTATCTTCTTCAGAAGTTGATTCCTTATCTACCCATCCAGCTTGATCAATATGTAGAAATTCTCTTCCTTCTACAAACATGGTCTTGTCGATTGATACTTGCGAATAAGCTGATAAGGATGATTTCACTTCTTTTAAGTCATAAGGGCTATTATACAGTTTAAAATCAGATTCTAACCATACTTTTTTGATTGTAGGAGTTACCTCTGACTGATCATATAAAAATCGTTTGTCCGCAGCTATAAATTGGTGGTTGGATAACTTAAATACTGGAATTCCCTGTTTATTTAAGCGCCACTCGGTTATTTGGAAACTTGTTTTTGGAGTTAATTTTCCAGATTCCACTACTAAATCTTCATTCGCATAGATAGGAACTTCTCCATAAACCATAGGAGAACTTAATTTTTCTCTAAAATAAATACCAAAGTCAGATTGTGAAAGGTAATAAATTTCTTTCGAAGTATAGACGACTTCTTTTTCTGTGCTAACGACTTTTGAGATGGTCAAAAAACTCGGTAGCAACAAAATAATTAAGAATTTACGCATTCTTCCTTTCCTTTTCTTCTTGTAAACGCAATAATTGATTTTTTTCAGCCAACTCTTCCAGCTTTTCATCCGATAGACTCAAAAATTGCTCTATTACATCTAATAAATTTTCCATTTCATCACCTTGGAAGCAAGTCAGGAATCGTATAAACGGCTTCCCGATTCTTAGAATAATAATATTTTGCACGCATGTATTTAGCAGCGTAATCTTCATCTTTCAACTTTGTGGCAAAAGCTGTTTCCTTCTCCTTTTCCTCACTCAAGGTTTGATACTGAGTTTGTAAGTCTGATAACTGTTGACGTCTTTGGAGTAATTGGTGATAACTTTGAGCAAGATTATAAGTTGGTAAAATGAACAATAAAATCATCAAAATAAGAACCCAACCCATGAAACGATTCCGTTTTTGTCGTTCTTTCATCAGATAACGACGACGTTGGTGTTCATTTTGAATAAAAGAATTATTCAATTGTACGATATTTTTAGACATTTTCTTCTACCCGTGTTTCACTGATAATTTCATACATGCCTGCTGCATCTTCTTTTTTTGTACTATCTTTCATCTCCAGTACTTTTACAAGTAGCAACTTATTCCCAAAGCGAATTTCAACTTGATCATTAACTTTCAAGTCCGTTGAACTTTTGGCCAAGATTCCATTTACCTTGATTCTGCCTTTATCTGCTACTTCTTTTGCGACTGTACGACGCTTGATAATTCTTGATACTTTTAAATATTTGTCTAATCTCATTTTTATTACCTCAAATTATTATTGTACCATTTTTATCCATTTTATAGAAGAAAAATGTTAAAGGGAATTGCCTTCTTTTGACTCTTTTATCTCTAATAAACTTTCTCCAAAAATGAGCAGACCTTCTAAAATTTCATAGTCCTTCTTGTTTCGGACATCAAATACAACTTCCATTAATCCCTTATTCTCAGCTATGGCTGCTTTTAGGTTTGTTGCGGATAAAGCTTTGAAATAATCTTGAGCTAAAAACAGTCGTTGAGTGACTTTTTCAAATTGAACTGTAATCTTATTATCTTTTCTTTCCACACGTTGAACAAAGACCTTGTCCAAGTATGACTTGACTAAACCAATTTCTAAAAGATAGGCTACAACGTCTGGGTATTCTCCAAAGCGGTCCATCAACTCTTCCTGTAACTCTTCATAATTGACACGGTTGTCAATTTGACGAATTTTCTTGTAAATTTCGATCTTATGTCGTTGGTCAGATATATAAATATCAGGAAGATAGGCATCAATTTGCAAAATCAATTCGGCATTTCCTTTTATTCTTGTATTCCCATTACCATGTCGTTTAGCAATAGCTTCCTCTAGTAATTGAGAATACAATTCAAAACCAACAGAATCAATGAAACCAGACTGGGATTTGCCTAAGAGATTTCCTGCTCCACGAATCGAAAGATCTCGCATTGCAATCTTAAATCCGGAACCCAATTCTGTAAATCCTTTGATCGCTTCTAATCTCTTTTCAGAGACTTCACTGATTGATTTTTCTGGACGATACATGAGATAGGCATAAGCAATACGATTACTACGACCGACTCTTCCTCTTAATTGATACAAGGTTGACAAGCCCATATGATCTGCATTTTCAATAAACAAAGTATTGGCATTTGGAATGTCTACCCCTGTCTCAATAATGGTAGTTGTCACCAAAATATCATACTGACCTTCAATGAAATCCAGTAGAGTATTTTCTAACTGAATTTCACTCATTTGCCCATGAACATAACCAATCGAAGCCTCTGGAATTAACTCCTGTAATTCTGAAACCTTTTGGTCAATCGTGTCAACTTTGTTGTAAAGATAGTAAACTTGACCTCCACGCTCCATTTCACGCAAGACAGCATCACGAATGACACTATCATTCTTTTCCAAAACATAGGTCTGAACAGGATAGCGATTAGTCGGCGGAGTTTCTATAACAGACAAATCTCTGATTCCCAGCATAGACATATGGAGGGTACGAGGAATTGGCGTTGCTGTCAAGGTTAGGACATCCACTTGTTTTTTTAGTTCTTTCAATGTTTCCTTATGCTTGACACCAAATCGCTGTTCCTCATCAATAATCATCAAGCCCAAATCAGCAAACACAACATCTTTTGACAAAACACGATGGGTTCCAATCAAAATATCTACTTGACCCTTTTTCAATTTTTCAAGTGTCTCTGCCTGCTCTTTTTTACTTCTAAAGCGACTCAACACATCAATATTAACTGCAAAATTTTGGAATCGTTCCTTAAAATTCGTATAGTGCTGTTGCGCTAAAACCGTCGTCGGAACTAAAACGACAACCTGTTTGTAATCATTGACTGCCTTAAAGGCTGCACGCATAGCAACTTCAGTCTTTCCAAAACCAACATCCCCAACTAAAAGTCGATCCATTGGCTGAGAAGCCTGCATATCGCTCTTGATTTCCTCAATACTACGAAGTTGATCATCCGTTTCAACATAAGGGAAGGCATCATCAAAAGCATGTTGATCCTCATCATCAGCTGAGAAAGCAAAACCCTTCAACTGGCTGCGTTCAGAATAAAGTTTGATTAAATCGTCAGCTATATCCTCTACCTGGTTCTTAACTTTTTGCTTGGCCTTTTTGAAATGACCGTCATTTAATTTATTGAGTTTTGGTGCTTTACCATCACTTGAAACATATTTGGACAGTAACTGAATCTGCTCTACCGGGATGGAAATTTGGTCCCCATTTTGATACTGGACACTAACATAATCACGGTGAATCCCTTTGATTTCAATTGTTTCAATCCCTAGATATTGACCAATTCCATGGATATGGTGAACAACGTAATCTCCTTTTTCAAGTTCATTGTAATCTTTTAATCTCTCTGCGTTTGAAACATGTTGTCTTCGAAAACGACGTTTCAATTTCTTTTGAAAAATCTCATGTTCAGTAATCAATAAAATCTTTTCATCTACAAAATGAAAACCATGTCTGAGATTTCCCTCGATTAAGTTTACAGATTCTTTACAAATACTTGACTTATATCTGGAATCCAATTTAATCTGGTATTCCTCTAAAACATCCTCCAATGTTTTACTTCCCATTAAATTGCTAGACTGCAGAATAATAGTGTAATCCATTTTTTTGTATCGCTCAATTTCTTCTTTTAGAAAAGAAAATTGATTGAAAAATTCCTGCATAGGATATTGATTAAATTGATAAATCTGGTCAAACTTGAGATTTCCTAAACCCTTTTGTAGATTAGAGAAAAAGGTAACCGGACTCTGTTTTTTATAGATTTGCTCTGTATCTGCAAAATACTGCATCTCAGAAAATGCTTTACTGTTCTGTAATTCTTCTGTAAAGTATTGCGCTAATTCTCTTTCAAATACTTCATACTGATTCATTAATTTTTGATAATCATCAAAGAATATTGGGGTATCTTTTTCAATATAGTCAAAAACAGTCCATGTCTTGTCATAACACAAAGATAAAAATTTCCTTGAATCAGAATGAATTTGTTTTTGGTGAAAACTTGAAAAAATTTCTTCTAGGTATGATTTCAAAATAGGTGATAAGGTCTTCGAAATTTGTTTTTCTAAAGCTGACTGTCCTCGTTGATAATCCTTTTCTCTCAAAAGCATATCGCTAGCTGGAAAGATAATGAGTTCTGTCTGATTTTCTTTCGATAACTGTGTTTCGACTTCAAATGACCTAATACCATCGACTTCATCACCAAAAAACTCAATTCGATAAGGTTCTAACTGGGATATTTCAAAAATATCTAAAATATCTCCTCGCAGACTAAATTCTCCTTGAGTTTGTACTTGTGTAACTTTTCGATATCCTATCTCCTTTAACTGATGGATAAGCGCATGTTGGTCATATTCTTCACCAACTGAGATTGTTACAATACTATCTTTGAATACATTTGGAGACGGTAAAATCAATCGACTTGCTGCGATATTACAAACTAAAATCCCTTTCTTAGATGAATCAGTCAAAAAACGTAAGGCTTCAACCCGTGAAATGATTTTTTCTTGTGAAGACATCAAAAACTCGACCATAGGGGAGTCATCTACCAAAAATGGATAGACAAATTCCTCACCCAAGATAGAAATAAGATCACTAATAAGCCCTTCTGCTTCTCCATAAGTTGACGTCAATAACACAATCTTATCTTCTTTTTCTAGACTACTTGCAATTGCAAGAGCCTTAGTAGACGTTGATAAACCGAGTATTAGTTGTCTTTTCTTATCTGTTAAATTTTGATGCCATTTTTTGATTTGATCATTTTCTGAGAATAAATCTAATAAGGTCACCATTTATCCGTTATACCTCTGCATTGTTTTCTCAAAATTTTTCTCTTGTAAATAGTAATTTACAGAATCGTCAACTTTGTCAATAGACTGTAAAATACCAATATAATCATCATTGTCAAATTTATTCAAAACATGATGAACAACTGACATACCATTTTTAGGTCTTCCGATTCCAATCTTAACACGATTAAAGACCTGAGTACCTATATGTTGAATAATAGACTTGATACCATTATGACCACCTGCAGAGCCCTTTGCTCTTAAACGAATCTTTCCAACTTCCATGTCAAGATCGTCGTAAATGACGAGTAAATCTTCAATATCTAAACCATAGTAAGTCAATAAAGCATGAACTGCTTTTCCACTTTCATTCATAAAGGTCGTTGGTTTGACCAGATAAATTTTTTCTCCATTTAGGAAAAAGGATGCTAGATCAGCTTGAAATATCTTATCGTGTGTAAAAGTGACATTTTGTTTCTTCGCTAGTTGGTCAATCAACATAAAACCAACATTGTGTTTTGTTTCAAAATATTTATCCCCTGGATTGCCCAAGCCTACAAGTAATTTGGTCATTTATTTTTCCTTTCAAAAGCCAAAAGGGTTGGAATTTTTTTCCAACCTAATTGACACTATTCATTAATTTTTTAGACATTAAAACGGAATTCCATGATGTCGCCATCTTGAACGATATATTCTTTTCCTTCTTCACGCAAGCGGCCAGCTTCTTTTACGGCTTTTTCAGATCCGTATTTCACTAGATCCTCATATGACATGGTTACTGCACGAATAAAGCCTTTCTCAAAGTCTGAGTGGATAATCCCAGCTGCTTGAGGAGCCTTCATACCACGTTTGAAGGTCCAAGCGCGAACTTCTTTTTCACCAGCTGTGAAGTAAGTTCCCAGTCCAAGCAAGTGGTAAGCTGCACGAGTCAACTTGTCAACGCCTGATTCTGCCAATCCAAGTGCTTCAAGAAACTCTTGTTTGTCTTCATCGTCTAACTCAGAAATTTCTTCCTCAGCACGCGCAGAAATAATGACTACTTCAGCATTTTCTGTCGCTGCGAATTCACGAATTTGTTTAACATAGTCGATAGAGTCAGGTTCTGAAACCACATCCTCGTCCACATTGGCAACATAGAGCACTGGTTTAGTCGTCAAAAGGAAGAGACCTTTGACAACTTTTTGTTCTTCATCTGTAAATTCGATGGTGCGAGCTGATTTCCCATCTTCAAGGACTGGTTTAATCTTTTGAAGAACATTGAATTCTTCCACAGATTCTTTATCTTTTTGAGTGCGTGCCATCTTTTCTACACGCGCATAGCGTTTATTGACTGATTCTAAGTCAGCAAGAATCAATTCTAGGTTAATGGTGTCAATATCCGCAAGTGGATCCACAAAGGCATCTTCACGTCCTTGCTCGCGCATGACATTTTCATCATCAAAAGCACGAACTACGTGAACAATCGCATCTACTTCCCGGATATTGGCCAAGAATTTATTTCCTAGCCCTTCTCCTTTTGAAGCTCCTTTTACAATTCCTGCGATATCTGTAAATTCAAATGTTGTTGGAACTGTCTTTTTAGGAGTAATCATTTCCGTCAATTTTTGGAGGCGTTCATCAGGAACTTCTACCATTCCAACGTTTGGATCAATCGTCGCAAATGGGTAATTTGCTGCCTCTGCTCCTGCTTTTGTAATTGCATTAAATAGTGTTGATTTACCAACGTTTGGCAAACCAACGATACCTGCTGTTAAAGCCATATTTTCTCATTCTCCGTTTTCATTTCAATCCCTAATATTATAACACAAAAAGGGAAAACTTGCTAACCCTCTAACTAAGGCTTCTTAGTCAATAATTTTATTCATTTTTCGATCAAAATCATATCGTCCCATCATGACAACATGGTCGCAATTGCTACATTTAATTTTGATATCTGCCCCTACACGTGTAATTTCCCAACGATTAGCCTTTTTACCAGTCGACTTGATTGTGCAAGCATGTGGTTTTTTCATTTCAACAAAATTTCCAACTTGATACATACTACTCTCCTTTTCTTTTTCGATTATATCATAAAAGAGGCGAGCTAGGCTCAACCTCTTTCACTTAATTTGTACGAACTGGGGTGATAAGTTGCATGAAGTCCTCATCAGTATCTGCTGGCACAAGAGTAAATGGACGAACAGCTGAGATAAAACTAATGGTCACCTTTTCGCTATTTAAAGCCTTAAGAGAATCAATCAAGTAAGTTGGGTTGAAACTAATAGTCAAATCTTCACCAGTCACCTTATCAGTATCGATTTCTTCGTTTACTTTACCAACTTCTGGAGAGTGAACATGAGCACTAACAACCCCACCTTTAATTTCAAGTTTCACAGTACCATTTTGAGTCGCACTTGATAAAAGACGAGCACGTTCCATTGACTGACGTAAGTTTACAACATCAAAAGTAATTGTTGTGTTAAAGTCTATTGGAATCAAGCGATCTGTATCAGGATAGTTACCTTCTAACAAACGAGTATAGAAGCTAATATTTTCACTTCTAAAGAGGATTTGATTGTTGGCAAAGAAAATCTCTACAGTTTCAATATCATCTGTAAATACCGCTGAAAATTCTCGTAAAGAACGGCTAGGAATTACGACATCAAAATCATCACTATTTTTCTCAAGAGTTAATTTTTTCTGGCTTAGACGATGAGAGTCTGTCGCAACTGTTTTTAGCTCCTTGTGTTGACTCAATACAAAATGAACACCTGTTAAAATTGGACGACTCTCTTGTGTACTTGCAGCAAATGCTGTTTCATTGATAATTTTCTTGAGTAATTTTGTTTCAAGAACCAAAGGAGTACTAGCTGAAATTTCTTGGATTCGTGGATATTGCTCGCTATCTTTTCCTTTTAGGGTAATTTCTGATTTACCACTTGTTAAAACAATTTGATTTTGTTCAATTTCTTTAAAATCAAGAGTCACATCTGGAAGACTAGATACAACATTGATAAAGAAAGAAGCTTCAAGAAGGATCGAACCTAAAGAAGTAATTAACAAACCAGCATCTTCATTTTTTTGAGAAATAAAATTTTCAATTGAAATCTGACCATTTGAACCAATTAAAGTAACACCTTCATTGGTTACGTCAATTTTGACAGTTGATAAAATAGGAATAGCATTTTTAGAACTAATAGCTCTCTTAGTAGTATTTAAGGCTTGTAGAAATAAATTTTTATTAATTGAAAAATGAATCATGGATTCTCCTTTATTTATTTTTAGTATTAGAAGGATAATAGTAATAATAGAGTCTGTGAAATCTGTGGAAAACAGACTTAAAGTAAGTTATATCAAGTTTTTTGGCTTGTTTAAAAAATGTGGATAAAAAAGATAAAAAAGCGAAAGTTATCCACAAGTTATTTGATTTTCTTTTTGATTGATTCAATTTCTAAACGTAAATTATCGTCTTCATCAATCAAAGATTTAATTTTTGCATGGGCATGAATGACTGTTGTATGATCTTTTCCTCCAAATTCCTTCCCAATTTTTGGAAGACTATTATCTGTTAGTTCTCTAGATAAATACATGGCTACTTGACGGGCTAAAACAATATTTTGAAGGCGTCTGCTTCCCTTCATTTCTTTGACACTGATACCATAAAAGTTACCAACTTCATTTTGGATTTTATCAATTGGGATGACGAGCATTTGGTTAACATCTTGTTTACGTGCTCTAATAGCCTCTGCAGCGATATCGATAGTGATATCCTTAATCTTCTTCACTCGGGCAATTAAAGTGATGTCGTTGATTGCTCCTTCAAGTTCTCGGACGTTTGAATCAAATTGACCAGCTAGGTATTCTAGGGTATCACTTTGGAAATGGTAGTCTAAATGCTCTGTTTTACTTTGTAAAATGGCAATACGTGTCTCAAAGTCAGGTGGTGTGATGTTTTGCGTCAATCCCCAGCTAAAGCGCGTGACAAGTCTTTCCTCAAGTCCCTCTAGGTGTTTAGGACTACGATCACTAGTCAGAACAATTTGTTTTTGATTGCTATGGAGAACATTGAAAGTATTGAAAAATTCTTCCTGAGTTGCAACTTTTTTTCCACTCAGCGATTGGATATCATCAATTAACAAGAGATCAAGGCTACGGTAAGTTTTTTTGAACTTTTCCATTTCACCAAGTCTCAGGTGTTCAAGAAAGTCGTTGATAAAGCTTTCAGCAGGAATGTACTTAACACGCGCATCAGGAATATTTTTCAAAATCTCATTCCCAATTGCATTGAGTAAGTGAGTCTTCCCAAGTCCAGGTCCTCCATAGATAAAAAGAGGATTATAGGTCAATGCCAAATCTTCAGAGACAGCCAAAGCGGCTGATACTGCCCAAACATTTCCATCTCCTTGAATAAAATTATCAAAGGTATACTTTTCTTTTAATCCAGTATCCGAATAAGGAATAGATGCCAACTTTGGACTGTAGTCATAAAGAGTTGAATTTGGAGATTCTTCAACTTGTGAGACAGCCGTATCTTGAGGTTTGGTGAAAATATAGTGGGGAGTTATCTCAGCATCATAAATTTCAAATCCAGCAACTACAATAATATCTTTTAGTTGTTTTTCCCAAACCATTTCCATTTCAGATCGTGGTAAAAATATAGTGGCAACATTTTCCTCTACCTTGATGAGTTCAGCTTGAATAGCATAGAAATCATACATGGATCGAGTCAGTCTTTCTTGAGCAAATTCTAATATACGATTCCAAAATTGTTTTTCTTTCAATCCTCTCTCCTCCTTTACTATTTAAAAGTTTAATGCTAAACTTATTTTACCATAGATAGCAAGAATTTTCCACAAGCTGTGAAAAATAATCCACAATGTTATTAAGTTTTATCCACAGGTTGGGGATAAAATCAGAAACTATTGATTTATTAAGTTTTTTATTGAAAAAAATAGTGGATAACCTTGTGAGATAAAAAAATAAAAGAACAGCCTTATTTCAGGCTGTTGATGATTCTATTGTATTCTTCTTGATTTGAAAAAGAAATAATGATTTTTCCACTATCTTTTTTAGACATTTTGATTTCTACATCTAATCCGAGTAGTTTTTTTAACTGTTCTTCTTCATTTTGTATGAAATGATTCGTTTTTTGAAGTTTCTTTTGTTTTTTCTCTGTCAGAAGAGCTTCTAACTTCCTTACAGAAATGTCTTCCTCGATGATTCGTTGAAAGAAATAGTCTTGTTGTTCCTTGTTCAACCCAACTAGAGAACGCGCATGGGCTTGTGATAGTTTGCCATTTTCTACTTCTGAGAGGATCTGTTCTGGCAAGGAAAGCAAGCGAATAGAGTTGCTGATATAAGGACGAGACTTGCCCATTTTATCTGCAATTTCAGTATGGGTGAATCCTTTATCTATGAGAGATTCATAGGCGCGTGCTTCTTCTATTGGGTTTAAATTTTCTCTCTGTAAATTTTCAATGATGGACTGGACAATCATCTCTTGATCTGAAAGCTGTTTAACAACAGCTGGGATAGACGTTAGACCAGCTAAAAGTGAAGCCCGATAGCGTCTCTCTCCTGCAAGGATTTCATAACCAATAACAGGAGATTGACGAACAATAATCGGTTGAATGACTCCATTTTCTTTTATAGATTGAGCTAGTTCATCTAGTTTTTCTCTATCAAATTCTTTTCGAGGTTGATAGGGATTTTTTTGTATATCTGTGATAGAAATCATTTCAAATTTTTCCATGATTCTACACTAACACATCTTTTCTCTTATGTAAAGGTTTCTTTACATAGATGTCAATTAAGATTCTAAATCACCTGAACTCTTGTCAAGTTTAATAGATGTAGTTTCTTCTTTACCGTTACGATAGTAAGTTATCTTAATGGTGTCTCCGATAGAATGATTGTAAAGAGCACTTTGTAAGTCTGTTGATGAAGCAATCTCTTTGTCATCTACTTTTGTAATAACATCGTATTTTTCAAGGTGACCATTTGCAGGCATATTGCTTTGTACAGAACGAACAACTACACCAGATGTTACATTGCTTGGAATATTCAGTCTTCTAATATCACTTGTATTAATATTTGAGAGATTGACCATTTGGATTCCCAAAGCTGGACGAGTCACTTTTCCGTTCTTTTCTAACTGTTCAATAATATTGATAGCATCATTTGCAGGGATTGCGAAACCAAGGCCTTCTACAGATGTGCCTCCATTTGTGGCAATTTTACTTGAGGTAATTCCGATAACCTGTCCTTGAATATTGATTAGTGGGCCACCAGAGTTACCTGGGTTAATAGCAGTATCAGTTTGGATAGCTTTTGTAGAAATAGCTTGTCCATCTTCAGATTTTAAAGATACATTTCGATTAAGACTAGATACGATACCTTGAGTGACAGTATTAGCATATTCAGAACCTAATGGGCTACCGATGGCAATAGCAGTTTCTCCTACGGTTAACTTGCTAGAATCACCAAACTCAGCTACTGTTGTCACTTTTTCTGAAGAGATTTTGACGACAGCAATATCAGAGAAAGTGTCCGCTCCGACAATTTCTCCGGGTACTTTAGTTCCATCTGACAAACGAATATCTACTTTGCTGGCGCCATTTATAACGTGATTATTGGTGACAATATAAGCTTCTTTATCATTCTTTTTATAAATAACCCCAGATCCTTCACTAGAGATTTGTTGAGAATCTGTGTCAGTATCATCATTTCCAAATACGCTATTTTGTCTATTTGCTGAATAAGTAATAACAGAAACAACAGCATCTTTTACTTTGTTAACAGCCTGTGTTGTTGAATTTTCGTTCTTATAGGCAGTCTGTGTAATGGTGCTATTGTTGTTAGAGTTGCTTACACTACTTTTTTGAGTTAGTTGAGCTATTGAAAAACTACCCAAGGCTCCACTAAAAAAGCTAATGACGATAACGACTAATAATTGAAACCCTTTTTTGTAAAATGTTTTTAGATGTTTCATATTTGCCTCCATTTATTTGAAATTACTGAAAGTATAAACTGACTAGCTTAATTATAACTTAAACACAAAAGTTTTTCACAGTTTGTGGATAACTTTTAAAAATCTGTGATTTTCTAGGTGAAATTTAACCTTTTGTTTTGTGAATAAGATGTGAAAAAATAGAGAATATGTTAGAATAGAGTCATGAAAATTAAAGTTGTAACAGTTGGGAAACTGAAAGAAAAGTATTTAAAAGATGGTATTACAGAGTATTCAAAACGAATTTCTCGATTTGCTAAGCTTGAAATGATAGAGCTAGCAGATGAAAAAACACCAGATAAGGCCAGTGAGTCAGAAAATCAAAAGATTTTAGAAATAGAAGGTCAGAGAATTTTATCAAAAGTTGGTGATCGTGATTTTGTTATTGTGTTGGCTATAGAAGGGAAAACTTTCTCCTCAGAAGAATTTAGTAAGCATTTAGAAGAAGCTTCTATAAAAGGATTTTCTACTCTTACTTTTATTATTGGAGGGAGTCTGGGATTAGCACAGGATGTAAAAAAGAGAGCTAATCTCTCTGTTAGTTTTGGCCGCTTAACTTTGCCCCATCAGTTAATGAGACTAGTCCTTGCTGAACAAATCTATCGCGCTTTTACGATTCAGCAGGGATCACCCTACCATAAATAGAAAATTGACTTTTAATTGAATTTTTGGTAGAATAATTGTGTTAGGTCTCATAGCTCAGCTGGATAGAGCATTCGCCTTCTAAGCGAACGGTCGCAGGTTCGAATCCTGCTGGGATCAATATAGTAGCAAAGCTGGGAATTTTCCCGGCTTTTTTCTTAAAAAAGTACACTTTGGGAGAAAAAAATGACAGTTGAGAGAATTTTATCTAAAACGAAATTCCATTTTGTATAATAGTTTTTGTAAGTTATCTTACAAGAAAAAACATTTTAGGAGATTTTATTATGAAAAACACAGTTAAATTGGAACAGTTTGTAGCCTTGAAGGAAAAAGACTTGCAGGAGATTAAAGGTGGGGAAAGTAGACTGTCAAGATTACTCCGTGATTTTATTTTCCAAATAAAACAGTAATGAAATAAGGAGAAAGAGTAATGAATTTGCTTGAATTTGGGACAGTTATTGTTTATTTTTTAATTATTAGTTACAGTTACCATTTAATTTGTAAAGGTCAAGTAAATAGAAGAGAACTATACGTTTTTGGTGCTTATACATTACTAACAGCAATAGCACTTGATTTTCCCTTATATCTTCTAAATTTAGATGGGTTAGGGATTGCAACATTTTTATTTCCTTTGGGCTTATATTCCTATTTTCGATGGATTAAACAGTATGAGAGGGATAGAGGACTATTCCTAAGTTTACTACTATCTCTTTTATATGAGAGCACTCATAACTTTCTGTCCGTAACTTTTTCCTCTATAACAGGAGACAATTTTGTTTCACAATATCATGCCCCATTCTTTTTCGTTGTAACAGTGTTGACTTATGTTGTTATCTTAAAAATCATTCATTATTTCCACTTAGAACTAAACTATTTTGATAAGGACTACCTTTATCCCTTCTTGAAAAAAGTATTTTTTGCTTTACTACTGCTCCATACTGCATCTTTCGTTTCAGATATGGTAAGTACGGTTAAACATTTGAATAGTTTTGGAAGTATTTTGTCATCTATTGTTTTTATCTCTCTCCTTTTGACCTTCTTTGCAATGAATTCTCATAAAGATCAAATGGAGAAAGAGATTGCTTTGAAGCAGAAAAAATTTGAACAGAAACATTTACAGAATTATACAGATGAAATTGTCGGACTGTATAATGAAATCCGTGGTTTTAGACATGACTATGCTGGGATGCTTGTCAGCATGCAGATGGCAATTGACAGTGGTGATTTACAGGAAATTGACAGAATTTACAATGAAGTTTTGGTCAAAGCAAATCATAAACTGCGTTCAGATAAGTATACTTACTTTGATTTGAACAACATAGAAGATTCAGCTTTACGAAGTTTGGTTGCTCAGTCCATTGTCTATGCTCGAAATAATGGTGTAGAGTTTACACTGGAAGTAAAAGATACGATTACCAAGCTCCCAATTGAACTATTGGATTTGGTTCGTATCATGAGCGTTTTATTGAACAATGCTGTCGAAGGATCGGCTGATAGTTATAAAAAACAGATGGAAGTAGCAGTTATTAAGATGGAGATTGAAACAGTTATTGTGATTCAGAATTCATGTAAAATGACGATGACTCCTTCAGGAGATCTATTTGCTTTAGGATTCTCCACTAAGGGAAGAAATCGCGGGGTAGGATTAAATAATGTGAAAGAACTACTAGATAAGTACAATAACATTATTTTAGAAACAGAGATGGAAGGCAGTACATTTAGACAAATTATTAGATTTAAGAGGGAATTTGAATGAAAGTTTTAATTTTAGAGGATGTTATTGAACATCAAGTGAGACTAGAGAGAATATTGAATGAAATTTCGAAAGAATCGAATATTCCAATATCATACAAGACAACAGGAAAAGTCCGTGAATTTGAAGAATACATTGAAAATGATGAAGTAAATCAGCTTTATTTCCTAGATATCGATATTCATGGAATTGAGAAAAAAGGATTTGAGGTTGCTCAGCTCATTCGTCATTACAATCCTTACGCTATTATCGTCTTTATCACCAGTCGATCAGAGTTTGCGACTCTAACCTATAAATACCAGGTATCAGCCCTAGATTTTGTTGATAAGGATATCAATGATGAGATGTTTAAGAAGAGAATTGAACAAAATATCTTCTACACGAAGAGTATGTTACTTGAAAATGAAGATGTTGTAGATTATTTCGACTACAATTACAAGGGAAATGATTTAAAAATTCCTTACCATGATATTTTGTATATTGAAACAACAGGTGTCTCTCATAAATTGCGCATTATTGGTAAGAATTTTGCAAAAGAGTTCTATGGAACAATGACAGATATTCAGGAAAAGGACAAACATACTCAGCGATTTTATTCTCCTCATAAGTCATTTTTGGTAAATATAGGTAACATCAGAGAAATTGATCGAAAAAACTTAGAAATTGTTTTCTATGAAGATCATCGCTGTCCTATTTCAAGGTTAAAAATTAGAAAATTAAAAGATATTTTAGAGAAAAAATCTCAAAAGTGATTGACAATTAGTAAGAAATTGATATAATGGTTATATCTGCTACAGATAGAAGGTCCGTTGGTCAAGGGGTTAAGACACCGCCTTTTCACGGCGGTAACACGGGTTCGAATCCCGTACGGACTATTTTATCCGCCATAGCTCAGTTGGTAGTAGCGCATGACTGTTAATCATGATGTCGTAGGTTCGAGTCCTACTGGCGGAGTATAGATAAAAGGGAACACAGCTGTGTTCCTCTTTTTGTATCAATTTGTATCACCAAGCATCTTCATAAGGAAGTCTGTTATTTCTTGAGGACTTTCTTTTTTTCCATGTGCAATCCAAGTTTGGCAGACACCAAAAAGTGCGTGAGTTAGATAGATGCTACTATATTCTAATTCAGTGGTATTAAGATTCAGTTGCATAAATCGCTTTTGTAAATCTGTACTGAGCATGATATGAAGTTTATTTCGTAAGAAATTTTGAATTTCTTTGGTCCCATTTTCAGAAAGAAGGGCAGCCAGAAGTGGTTCTGACTCTAGATATTCAAATACTTCTAAAATAGCATCTCTTTTGTGATGAGCATGTTTTTGAAAAATATATTCAAATGTATGGAATAGCTTGCTTTGATAGTGCTCAATCATATCATACTTATCCTTATAGTGAGTATAGAAGCTGGAACGACTAATTCCGGCTTTTTCTGCTAGCTTGACAGTAGAAATTTGATCAAATGGCTGTTCCATCAGTAATTGTACCATAGCATTTTCAATAGTTCGCTTTGTTTTTAAGCGTTTGTTACTTTCTTGCATATTTCCTCCTTATAAACAAATTAGACTATATGTCTAAAAATGGATTTTTTATCTTGTAATTTAGATTTTTTATTGTATAATCTATTATATCAAAATTTTAGACAATATGTTTAAAAAAGGAGAAACTATGTTTAAAGAATGGAAAGCAATTTTAAAAAAACCAACCTTTATTATTATCATGGTAGGGATTTCTCTTATTCCAGCTCTGTACAATATCATATTTTTGTCATCAATGTGGGATCCATATGGTCAATTGTCTGACTTACCTGTGGCAGTGGTCAATAATGATAAAGAGGCTTCCTATAATGGTAATACTATGGTAATAGGAAAAGACATGGTGTCCAATTTAAAAGAAAATGAAACCTTGGATTTTCATTTTGTAGATGAAGAAGAAGGTGAGAAGGGCTTAGAAAATGGCGATTACTATATGGTAGTGACTTTACCAAGTGATTTATCTGAAAAAGCAGCTTCTATTTTAACGAATCATCCAGAGCAAATGCAAATCGATTATCAGACTTCAAGTGGTCATAGCTTTATTGCAAGCAAGATGAGTGATTCTGCTATGACACAATTAAAGCAGAATGTTTCTACCAATGTAACCGAGACCTATACCAAAGCTTTATTTAACAAAATAATTGATTTAAAGGATGGTATGAATCAAGCAGCTTCAGGCAGTGAAAAATTAACTGATGGAGCGAATCAGTTAGTGGCAGGAAGTCAAACATTAACTACTAACCTAAACTCTTTAGCCGATTCAAGTTTAACATTTTCAAATGGAACGGAGCAGTTTACTAGAGGATTATCCTCTTATGTTTCTGGTGTCGAACAACTTCATCTTGGCTTAGGGAATTTTAATAGTGGTTTAGTTACATATACTGGTGCAGTGAGTCAATTAGATATCGGATTAGGTCAATTGTCTTCAAAAAGTCCTGAATTAGTAGGGGGAATCAACCAACTATATACTGGTGTAGAGTCCTATACTGGCGGTGTTTCTAAGCTCAATGCTGGTCTTAATCAATTTTCATCTGGTATTAGTGCCTATACAAATGGAGTGGGAAATCTTGCAACAGGTGCCCATCAGTTATCTAATCAATCAGCTACACTTCGAATGGGTGTGGAGCAATTAAGTGAAGGGATTCAACAACTTTCTAGCAAGTTAGAGGCTTCGTCTGAGCAAAAAAATCAAATTAATCAATTATCTTCTGGTCTGAATCAGTTAAATCAAGCTATTCAAAATATTGATGTTGGTGATACAAAACAATTAGATTCTGTTTTATCAAGTATAGTGTCTCTTTCTAATCAAATGCTAGCAAGTGCTCAGTCTGATAAAGCGACTACATTAGCCAATATTCAATCGACAGGAGCTTATCAATCTTTGACAAGTGAGCAACAAGCTGAAATAAGTGCTTCTGTATCTCAAAATTCGACTGATAGTATTCAATCGGCTCAGTCAATTGTAGCTTTAGCTCAAGGTATACAGGGAAGTTTAGAAAACTTACAAAATCAATCTTCTAATCTTTCGACTTTAAAAAATCAATCTAATCAAGTATTACCGCTTGCTTCTAATTCTTTGACAGGATTGTCAAGTGGATTAACAGAAATACAAGGAGCTGTTACTAGCAAATTAGTTCCTGCCAGTCAGTCTATTACATCAGGTGTAAATGCATATACTGCAGGTGTTGATAAAGTTTCTCAAGGCGCAAGTCAACTAAGTGAAAAAAATTCCACCTTGACAGGTAGTTTGGACCAACTAGTTTCAGGCTCAACTACCTTGACACAAAAATCTTCTAGCTTGACAGCAGGAGTTGGTCAATTAGTTGAAAAAACTCCAGAATTAGTATCTGGTATTGAAAAATTATCAACTGGATCCAATCAATTGAATCAAAAGAGTCAAGAATTGATAGCAGGAGTTGATAAATTACAATCAGGAACTAGCCAACTCGCTGACAAATCCAGTCAGTTAATTTCAGGTGCTTCTCAATTAGAAAGTGGAGCTAATAAATTGGTAGATGGAGCTGGGAAACTAGCAGAAGGTGGAACAAAGTTAACTTCTGGATTGGAAGGTTTACAGACAGGAGTTGCTTCTTTAGGACAAGGACTAAGTAATGCTAGTGAACAACTCAAATCAGCATCTACGGAATCTCAAAATGCAGAGATTTTGTCAAATCCTCTCAGTCTTTCCAAAACAGACAATGATCAAGTTCCTGTAAATGGAATTGCAATGGCTCCTTATATGATATCAGTTGCTCTCTTTGTTGCAGCAATATCAACGAATATGATTTTTGCGAAGCTGCCTTCAGGACGTCATCCAGAGAGCCGCTGGGCTTGGTTGAAATCTCGAGCTGAAATAAATGGTATTATAGCTGTTTTAGCAGGAATTTTGGTATATGGAGGAGTCCATCTTATTGGGTTAACTGCTAATCATGAAATGAGAACATTTATTCTCATCATCTTAATAAGTTTAGTATTCATGTCTATGGTGACTGCTTTAACAACGTGGAATAGCCGTATAGGAGCTTTCTTCTCTCTTATCTTGCTTTTATTACAGTTGGCATCAAGTGCCGGTACTTATCCACTTGCTTTGACAAATGATTTCTTTAGAGCTATTAATCCTTGGTTACCAATGAGTTATTCAGTTTCAGGATTACGACAAACAATCTCTATGACAGGAAATATTCATCACCAAGTTATTTTCCTTGCTGTGATATTAGTACTATTTATTGGTTTAGGTATGCTAGCCTATCAACCTAAGAAAATGGAAGGAGATTAAAAAAATCGACCGATTAACTGGTCGATTTTTTTATGCCTTAGATGACTTTCGTCTGTGATTATAGATTCCAAATAGTAAGAGAGAAGTAAAGGAACAGATTGCTCCAGTAATAAACCCATTAGGAATAAAGGAAAGTGTAATAGTTCCTTTCCCCTTAGGAATATCAACTTTCATAAAGCCAGTTTGAGCTTGTTTAATTTCTATTTTCTTACCATCTTGGTAGACAGACCAACCTTTGTCATAAGGAATGGTGAAGAAAATAGACGTATCTTGTTGGACATCATATGTAGCAAAAACCTTGTTTTTAGAAGTCGATACTGTTACTGGTTGTTCTTTAATTTTTTGAATTGCCTCAGTTAAAGTTTGGGTATCTAAACGGTAGAAGGTAGGAGATTCAAATGATACTTGTGAATTTCCAGGGAAACTAACATGAATATTGAAAGTTTTTTTCTCTTTTGCATATCCTAGATTAAAGAAGGAGAAGGCATTATCAGTTGTAAAAGTTTTCTTTTTCCCATTGACAAGAATGTCAACCTTCTTTTGTTTATCATTAGAAAAGTGAAGGTTTGTGAAAGAAAGATAAACTTGGCTGTTTTCTGGTACTTCAATTTGATACTGGATTGCTGCATCCTCATTTGAAGAACTTGTAACACTGATCAAATTATCAGTATTTTCTGTTTTTTCGTAAGGAATTGGAGAAAAATAATCAAAATCGACGTTAGCAAGTTGATTTAAAAACGAGGCTTGATTATCCAAAGTATGCTCATTAAACTTGACATCATTGTAAACAGATTGACTAGCAAAGGCAATAGGAAGAGAGAATTGATTTTCGTATAGTGTAAGATTATCTTTTTGATATACATCTTGGAAACCATACTTATCAATAGGATTGTTTGAGATATTGTACTGGATGCCAAATAAACTATCAGCTAAAATACTATTATTGGAATATCGGAGATTGAGATTAGTCCCAGAGGATTTAAATCCAAGTTTATCCAAAGTAGAGCTTGCTGAACGATTTCGAACAGAAGAAAATTGAGAGATTCCATTGTAATTGAATTTCATACTGTCATTTCCAGTTTGAGTTTCTAGTTTTTCAGTACGAGTAAATTGGTTCCCAATATATGTTGAGAAAGATTCCATAGCTGGGATATCTCGATTATAAGCACTTCGAGAAGCAAATCCCCATTCCTTAGCAATTCCGTCCATTTGAGATGAAGCATTTAAGCTCATTTCAACCATTATAAATAAAGAGATTAGAATAGCAAATAGATTTACAGAGATAAACTTTTTGATAACTGCAAGGAGTAAAAGAGAATAGACAACTAAAAATTCAAGAGTAAGTAGAATATTCAAATCTGTTAAAAAAGAATAATGCGATTTTAGATAGATGGTAGCTAAAAATCCTGTTGCAACAAGAAAAATCGAAGCTAAAAAATTCCAGACTTTAATTTCTTTCAGACGATTTAAGACTTCTGCTGCTGTGTAAATTAACAAGGTAGAGAAAATCCAAGCATAGCGATGTAAAAACATATTTGGAGTATGCATACCTTGCCAAAATAAATCAAGAGCTTCTATATAAAAGCTTGCAATTAGAAATGCAAAGAAAATTGCATAGATAAGTTTCACGTGAAACTTAATGGATTTTATCGTAAAAAATAAAATGGTCAAAATAAAGGGAAGTAGTCCAACAAAAATCATTGGGATAGCCCCATACTTTGTTGTATCGAAGGAACCGATGAATTGCTTAGCAAAGAGATCAAGATACCAGCTACTTTCAGTTTGAAACTTTGTAACTTCTGTCAATTTTTCCCCATGTGTCTGTAAATCAAATAGAGTAGGAAGAGTCATAATCAAACTGGCCATTCCTGCTAAAAAGGAAGTAACAATAAAATCAAGAAAAGATGATTTTCGAGTCTTAAAATCCCACGAAATTTGACAGAGATACCAGAAAATAAGAAACAATACTGTCATATAGCCAAAATAATAGTTTTGAATAAACAAGATTGACAGACTTGTAAAGTATAGTAGGCGCTTCTTTTGTGTTATAAGTATATGTAAGCCAGTTATAACTAAAGGAATCAAGATAAAAACATCTAACCAAGTTTTTATCTCTAGTTGACTAACAGAGAAACTCATCAGAGCATAGGAAGTAGATAAAGCTAGTTTTAAAGCCTTAGGAATCGATTGAAATAATTTATTTAAACTAAAGTAAGTTGACAGTCCAATCAATCCAAATTTTAAGAGAGTTGTCAGATAGACAGCATCTGGCATATTCGACAGATTAAAAAAGTAAACTAGAGGTGAAAGGAAACTTCCTAAGTAATAACTAGATAGGGCATAGAAATTTAATCCGAGGCCACTTGTAAAGGTGTAAAACAGACTACCATTTCCATGCAGGATATTTCGTAAAGTTACATCAAAAATAACGTATTGATGAAACCCATCTCCTAATAGTGGAGATGTCTCGCTGTTCCAGTAGATACCTTGAGATAGATATACTCCTGTCATAATCAATAAGGGAATGATGAAAGAAACAAAATAGGTCCAATATGTTTTAAAAAATAATTTCATGTTACCTCATAAAATGTTAGAAAACTCAGCTGGTTAATCCAACTGAGTTTTGAAGTTTTTAGTCTTTCCAAAGTTCTTTTACTTTTGCTTGTACTTCTGCATTTTCTAGGAATTCATCATAGGTTTCATCGATACGGTCAATGACGCCATTTTTGGACAAGACAATGATATGGTTAGCTAGAGTTTGAATAAACTCGTGGTCATGGCTAGCAAAGATGATTGATTCTTTAAAGTTTTTCAATCCATCATTCAAGCTTGAGATAGATTCCAAGTCCAAGTGATTGGTTGGATCATCAAGTACAAGGACATTTGATTTCAAGAGCATAAGTTTTGAAAGCATGACACGCACTTTTTCTCCCCCTGACAAAACGTTTACAGGTTTGTTAACTTCATCTCCAGAGAAGAGCATACGGCCGAGGAATCCACGTAGGAAAGTATTGTCATCTTCTTCTTTACTTGCGAATTGACGCAACCAGTCAAGGATTGACTCTCCTCCTGCAAAATCTGCCGAGTTATCTTTTGGCAAGTAAGAACGGCTAGTAGTTACTCCCCACTTGACAGTTCCTTCATAGTCAATGTCCCCCATGATTGCACGAATTAATGCAGTCGTTTGGATGTCATTTTGTCCAATTAGCGCTGTCTTATCACCTGGACGTAAGATAAAGCTGATATTATCTAAAATAGTCTCACCATCAATCTTTACAGATAGATTTTCTACTGTCAAGAGATCATTACCGATTTCACGTTCCGCTTTAAAGTTGATAAATGGATATTTACGACTAGATGGCACAATTTCTTCAAGTTCAATTTTATCAAGCATTTTCTTACGTGATGTTGCTTGCCTTGATTTAGAAGCATTGGCAGAGAAACGAGCAACGAATTCTTGCAATTGCTTAATCTTTTCTTCTGCTTTGGCATTACGGTCTGCTAGCAATTTAGCAGCGAGTTCAGAAGATTCCTTCCAGAAGTCATAGTTTCCGACATAGAGTTTGATTTTTCCAAAGTCAAGGTCGGCCATGTGAGTACATACTTTGTTCAAGAAGTGACGGTCGTGGGATACTACGATAACGGTGTTATCAAAATCAATCAAGAAGTCTTCTAACCAAGTAATCGATTGGATATCCAAACCGTTGGTTGGCTCGTCCAAAAGAAGAACATCTGGTTTACCAAAAAGTGCTTTGGCTAGGAGAACTTTTACTTTTTCACCGTTGGCCAATTCGCTCATGTTTTGATAGTGCAATTCTTCTGGAATGTTTAGGTTTTGAAGTAGTTGAGAGGCTTCACTCTCTGCTTCCCAACCTCCAAGCTCGGCAAACTCTCCTTCGAGTTCGGCAGCACGGACGCCATCCTCATCTGAGAAATCTTCCTTCATGTAGATAGCATCTTTCTCCTTCATGATGCTATAAAGTTTTTCATTTCCCATAATAACGACATCAATGGCACGTTCATCCTCATAGTCAAAGTGATTTTGACGAAGCACAGAGAGACGTTCATCTGGACCAAGAGAAATATGACCAGTAGTAGGTTCGATATCTCCAGCTAAAATTTTTAAAAAGGTTGATTTTCCGGCACCATTAGCACCGATTAATCCGTAAGTATTTCCTTCTGTAAATTTGATATTGACATCATCAAAAAGTTTACGATCACTAAAACGTAGTGAAACATCAGATACTGTAAGCAATATTTTTCTCCTATATGTGTAATATATTTATTCTACTAGAAAATACAGAAATATTCAAATTTTTATTTGTCAATTTTGTGTAAACTATATTTACAGTATCCTTTACACAAATCCGTAAATGGCAAGACTGATTTATTTTGATAAATTACGGTTATTTTATTAAAAAAATGCTATAATTGAAGGGACCACATCGAAGGAGAATAAAATGACTAAACCCATTATTTTAACAGGAGACCGTCCAACAGGAAAATTGCATATTGGACATTATGTTGGCAGTCTCAAAAATCGAGTATTGTTACAGGAAGAGGATAAGTATGATATGTTTGTGTTCTTGGCTGACCAACAAGCTTTGACAGATCATGCTAAAGATCCTCAAACAATTGTAGAGTCTATCGGAAATGTTGCTTTGGATTATCTTGCAGTTGGATTGGATCCAAGTAAATCAACTATCTTTATTCAAAGCCAAATTCCAGAATTAGCTGAGTTATCTATGTATTATATGAATCTAGTTTCATTAGCACGTTTGGAGCGTAATCCAACTGTCAAGACAGAGATTGCTCAGAAAGGATTTGGAGAAAGTATTCCGACAGGCTTCTTAGTTTACCCAATAGCTCAAGCAGCTGACATTACAGCTTTTAAGGCTAATTATGTTCCTGTTGGGACAGATCAGAAACCAATGATTGAGCAAACTCGTGAAATTGTTCGTTCATTTAACAATGCATATAACTGTGATGTCTTGGTAGAGCCAGAAGGTATTTATCCAGAAAATGAGAGAGCAGGGCGTTTGCCTGGTTTAGATGGAAATGCTAAAATGTCTAAATCCCTTAATAACGGTATTTATTTAGCTGATGATGCGGATACTTTGCGTAAAAAAGTAATGAGTATGTATACAGATCCAGATCATATCCGTGTTGAGGATCCAGGTAAGATTGAAGGAAATATGGTTTTCCATTATCTAGATGTTTTTGGTCGTCCAGAAGATGCTCAAGAAATTGCTGATATGAAAGAACATTATCAACGAGGTGGTCTTGGTGATGTGAAGACCAAGCGTTATCTACTTGAAATATTAGAACGTGAACTTGGTCCTATTCGTGAGCGCCGTATCGAATTTGCTAAGGATATGGGAGAAGTTTATAATATGCTTCAAAAAGGTAGTGAAAGAGCACGTGAAGTTGCGGGTCAAACCCTATCTGATGTTAAAGGGGCCATGGGACTTCATTACTTTAACTGAGTTTATTTTACAAGAAACTATCATTTCTATATCAAAGAAAAGATAGTTTTTTATTTGCTCCTGTAACATTTGACAAATTTTTATAGAATGGTATGATAGATACAATATAAAAAGAGTCAAGCTCAAAAAGAAAGAAAAGAGGAAACTTCGAATGTCTAATTGGGACACTAAATTTTTGAAAAAAGGTTTTACCTTTGATGATGTATTGCTTATTCCAGCTGAAAGTCATGTGTTGCCTAACGATGCAGATTTAACAACTAAATTGGCAGATAATTTGACTTTAAATATCCCAATTATTACCGCTGCCATGGACACAGTTACAGAGAGTCAAATGGCCATTGCTATTGCTCGTGCAGGCGGTCTCGGAGTTATCCATAAAAACATGTCAATTGCTCAACAAGCAGACGAGGTTCGTAAGGTAAAACGTTCTGAAAATGGAGTTATTATTGATCCGTTCTTCTTGACGCCTGAACATACAATCGCTGAAGCTGATGAGCTTATGGGACGTTACCGTATCAGTGGTGTTCCAGTTGTTGAAACACTTGAAAATCGTAAATTAGTTGGTATTTTGACAAATCGAGATCTTCGTTTTATTTCAGATTATAACCAACCAATTTCAAATCATATGACTAGTGAAAATCTTGTGACTGCTCCTGTGGGTACAGATCTTGCAACGGCTGAAAGCATTCTTCAAGAACACCGTATTGAAAAACTTCCGTTGGTAGATGAAGAAGGCCGTCTTTCTGGTTTGATTACTATTAAAGATATTGAAAAAGTTATTGAGTTTCCAAATGCGGCTAAAGATGAGTTTGGTCGTCTTCTGGTTGCTGGTGCAGTAGGTGTTACTTCAGATACATTTGAACGTGCAGAGGCTCTTTTTGAGGCAGGAGCGGATGCGATTGTTATTGATACTGCGCATGGTCATTCTGCAGGTGTCTTGCGTAAAATTGCTGAGATTCGTGCTCATTTCCCAGACCGTACACTGATTGCTGGAAATATTGCTACTGCTGAAGGTGCACGTGCCCTTTATGAAGCAGGTGTAGACGTTGTCAAGGTTGGGATTGGCCCAGGTTCTATCTGTACTACTCGTGTGATTGCTGGTGTTGGTGTTCCGCAAGTAACAGCTATCTATGATGCTGCAGCTGTTGCGCGTGAATATGGTAAAACGATCATTGCTGACGGTGGAATCAAGTATTCTGGAGATATTGTAAAAGCCCTTGCAGCAGGTGGCAATGCCGTTATGCTTGGATCTATGTTTGCTGGAACTGATGAAGCTCCAGGAGAAACCGAAATCTTCCAAGGACGTAAATTCAAGACTTACCGTGGTATGGGTTCAATCGCTGCTATGAAGAAAGGTTCAAGCGACCGTTACTTCCAAGGTTCTGTCAATGAAGCAAACAAACTCGTTCCAGAAGGAATTGAAGGTCGTGTTGCTTATAAAGGAGCGGCAGCTGATATTGTCTTCCAAATGATTGGTGGTATTCGCTCTGGTATGGGTTATTGTGGTGCAGCTAACCTTAAAGAACTACATGATAATGCTCAATTTATTGAAATGTCTGGTGCTGGTTTGAAAGAAAGCCATCCTCATGATGTACAAATTACGAATGAGGCACCAAATTATTCCATGTAAAAACAATGAAAAGAACTCCCGTGAAAACAGGAGTTCTTTTACAATGTTGTCAACTTACCTTTACAGTAACTTTACCATCCTGAATAGTGAAAATGCTTAGATTTTCTGGCAGATTTTGAAGATGATCTAAGCTGGTTGTTGTGATAAAGGTTTGTATTGAATGTGAAATCGTTTCTAATAGTTTTAGTTGTCTAGTGTTGTCAAGTTCGCTCATAACATCGTCAAGCAGTAATATTGGAGATTCTGTAGTAATACTTTCCATTAATTCGATTTCTGCTAATTTTATAGATAGGACGAGACTACGATGTTGACCTTGACTTCCAAAACTAGCATCCATCCTATTTATATAAAAAGAAATATCATCTCGATGAGGACCAACATCAGTATTCTTTTTAAATAAATCTCTGGACCTACTTTTTTCTAAAGCAATTTTGAAAGATTCTGATAAGTCTTCTTTGTCAGTTAGCTTAACAGAAGATTGATAGGATATTGACAGTTCTTCAATCTGATTAGAGATTTCAAAATGTTTCTTACGCCCAAAATGCTCTAGTTTTTTTATGAAATCTAAGCGGTGCTTCATTACGCGACATCCATAATCGACTAGCTGATCATCTAGTACTGAAAGGAAGGTTTCATCTATTGTTTGAGCTGATTTTAAATAGGTATTTCTTTGCTTAAGGATGTGATTATAATTGGTTAAGTCAGATAAATAGATTGGCTTAATTTGCCCAAGCTCCATATCAATGAATTTTCGTCGAACTGAAGGTGCTCCTTTAATTAGTTGTAAATCTTCAGGAGCAAATAAGACAACATTCATGTGTCCTACGTAATCTGAAAGTCGTGCCTGTTTTAAGTGATTCACTTTTGTCACACGTCCTTTTTGTGTTAGTTCAATTTCGAGAGGAACGGATCCCGTTTTTTTCTGAACAAGACCTGAAAGATGAAGTTGTTCCTCATCAAAATGAATGAGATTTTTATCTGTTCGAGTTCGATGACTACGTGTTAAGGCTAAAAAATAGATAGCCTCTAACATATTTGTTTTTCCTTGAGCATTACGTCCTAAAAAGACATTTAATTTAGGATTAAAGTTTATTTTCGTCTCTTTATAGTTACGAAAAGTTTTGAGAGATAGATGTTGTAGCCACATGATTATCTACCAGGGAATCGCGGAGCTTGTTTGCTTTTGGGTGAAGAAGTAGGTTTTGATTTATCTTTTTTTACTCCCTTATTCATCTCTTTAACAAGCTTAGCGATTCGTTCTTTTTCAACTTTATCAGCTTGGTATTCCCCTTGCTCCTCAGAAGTAGGTTGTGTCAACAAGATGTCAATATTCATGTCAGGGATGTCAACTTTATCACCAATACGAAGTTTTTTACCACGACGATTCTCTAATTCCCCATTAAAGTAAACAGAATGTTCAGAGAGAAATGATTTGATAGCTCCTCCGCTATGTGTAATTCCAAGTTCTTTGAGTAGTGCTTGGAGGGTAATAAATTCTTCAAATAATTTGTATTCCATAATTCACCTCAATCTTTGGTATTATACCATATTTTCCTAAAAATAGTGAGAGAAATAGGGAGAAATGTAAGCGATTTTTATTTCAAAAGTGCTACAGAGAACAAGAAAATTTCAGGTTTTCGTGATATAATAGAAGTCTGTATATAAGGAGGTAAATCATGGAGTTAGTGCATGGAATTTCAACACATTTTATCCAATCAAAAAAGTTTAAAACGAACAAAATCACCGTGCGTTTTACCGCTCCATTATCTCTTGATACGATTGCAGGTCGCATGTTGAGTGCGAGTATGCTAGAGACTGCTAATCAGATGTACCCCACTTCTCAAGATTTGAGAAAACATTTGGCCAGTCTATACGGTACAGATATGTCAACCAATTGTTTCAGAAGAGGGCAAAGTCACATTGTAGAATTGACATTTACCTATGTTCGTGATGAGTTTTTAAGTAGGAAAAATGTGCTAACTTCTCAGGTTTTGGAACTTGTAAAAGAAACTCTTTTTTCACCCGTAGTAGTTGACAATGGGTTTGATTCGGCCTTATTTGAAATTGAGAAAAAACAATTACTAGCAAGTTTAGCAGCCGATATGGATGATTCTTTTTATTTCGCACATAAAGAATTAGATAAATTATTTTTTCATGATGAACGTCTCAAATTGGAATACAGTGATTTACGAAATCGTATTTTAGCTGAAACTCCACAAAGTTCTTATTCTTGTTTCCAAGAATTTTTGGCTAATGATCGAATAGATTTCTTTTTCCTAGGTGACTTTAATGAGGTTGAAATTCAAAATGTATTAGAATCAGTTGGCTTCAAAGGTCGATATGGAGATGTGAAGGCTCAGTATTGTCAACCATATTCTAATATCCTTCAGGAAGGTATGATTCGGAAAAATGTGGGACAATCCATTTTGGAATTGGGTTATCATTGCCCTTCTGAATATGGTGATGAGCAACATTTACCCATGATTGTAATGAATGGTTTACTGGGCGGATTTGCTCACTCTAAACTCTTTACAAATGTTCGTGAAGATGCTGGATTAGCTTATACAATTTCCAGTCAGCTCGATTTATTTAGTGGGTTCTTGAGGATGTATGCTGGTATTGATCGAGAAAATCGGAACCAGGCTCGTAAAATGATGAATAATCAACTGCTTGATTTAAAAAAAGGATATTTTACAGAGCTTGAGTTAGAGCAGACCAAGGAGATGATTCGTCGGTCTTTGTTACTTTCTCAAGATAATCAATCTTCATTGATTGAACGTGCTTATCAAAATGCCTTACTTGGAAAATCTTCAGCAGACTTTAAAAGTTGGGTTGCAAAACTCGAGAAAGTTGACAAAGATGCTATTTGTAGAGCAGCTAATAATGTGAAACTACAAGCGATTTACTTTATGGAAGGAATAGAATGACAAAGGTTGTTTTTGAAGAAAAATACTATCCAGCTGTAAAAGAAATGGTTTATCGAACTCGTTTGTCAAATGGCTTGACAGTTGCTCTTTTGCCTAAAAAGGAATTTAAAGAGGTTTACGGGAGTGTAACTGTACAGTTTGGTTCGGTAGATACGCTTGTCACAGAAGTTGACGGATATGTAAAACAATATCCTGCGGGAATTGCTCATTTTCTTGAACATAAATTGTTTGAGAGAGAAAATGCTAGCGATTTGATGTCGGCTTTTACGAGTCTAGGTGCAGATAGTAATGCCTTTACAAGCTTTACAAAAACAAGCTATCTTTTTTCAGCAACGGATCATTTTTTAGAAAATTTGGACTTACTTGATGAATTGGTAACATCAGCACACTTTACTGAAGATTCCATTTTAAGAGAGCAGGATATTATCCAGCAAGAACGAGAAATGTATCAAGATGATCCAGATTCGTGTTTATTCTTTTCAACTTTAGCGAATTTGTATCCTGGTACACCTTTAGCAACTGATATAGTTGGAAGTGAGGAGTCAATTTCCCAAATCAATCTAACTAATTTGCAAGAAAATTTTACAAGATTTTACAAACCTGTAAACATGTCTCTGTTTTTAGTTGGCAATTTTGATGTGGATCAAGTACAGGACTATTTTGAAAGAAAAGAACTGGAAGAGTTAGATGTTCAGGAAGTAGCAAGAGAAAAGTTTGTTTTAAAAGATGTAAAGCAAACAGACAGTATGAGAATGGAAGTATCTTCTCCTAAACTAGCGATTGGTGTTAGGGGTAAACAAGAAGTTGCTGAAGCGGATTGCTATCGATATCATATTTTATTAAAATTATTGTTTGCAATGATGTTTGGTTGGACTTCGGATCGTTTTCAGAAATTATATGAATCAGGTAAAATTGACGCATCCTTATCTCTGGAAGTTGAAGTAACAAGTCGCTTTCATTTTGTCATGTTGACAATGGATACAAAAGAGCCAGTTGCTTTATCTCATCAGTTTAGGAAGGCTATTCGTAATTTTACAAAGGATTTAGATATTACAGAGGATCATTTAGATATTATTAAAAGAGAGATGTTTGGAGAATTTTTCAGTAGCATGAACTCTCTTGAATTTATTGCAACGCAATATGATGCTTTTGAAAATGGTGAGACAATTTTTGATTTGCCAAAAATTTTACAGGAAATTACTTTAGAGGATGTCCTTGATGCTGGACATCATTTAATAGATGATGGTGATATAGTTGATTTTACAATATTCCCATCGTAGTAACCTATCATAATCGATACTAGAAAGAAGGAATGACAAGTATGAGGAAAAAAACAATTGGTGAGGTTTTACGTTTAGCTAGAACCAACCAAGGGTTGACTTTAGAAGAATTACACAAAAAAACAGAAATTCAGTTGGATATGTTGGAAGCGATGGAAGCTGATGATTTTGATCAACTTCCTAGTCCATTTTATACTCGTTCTTTTTTGAGAAAGTATGCGTGGGCAGTTGAGCTAGATGAGCGAATTGTCTTGGATGCTTATGATTCTGGGAGCATGATTACTTATGAAGAAGTAGATGTTGATGAAGACGAGTTGACAGGTAGGAGACGTTCAAGTAAGAAAAATAAGGCATCATTTTTACCTTTATTTTATTTTATACTCTTTGCATTATCGATTGTCATTTTTGTGACCTATTATGTTTGGAATTATCTCCAGACTCAACCTGAGCGTTCATCTGCGTCTAGTTATAGTGTAGTCCAAGCAACAAGCTCAACTAGTTCTGTAACTTCATCTTCAAGTAGTAGTTCATCAAGTAGCTCTTCGAATATGGAACCAGCTATAAGTGTATCAGGTGAAGGAAATCGAGTAGAAGTTGCTTATAAAACGAGCAAGGAAACTGCAAAATTACAATTATCAGTCTCAGATGCTAGAAGTTGGGTTAGTGTTTCAGAAAGTGAGCTTGAGGGTGGGGTGACCTTATCACCGGATAATAAAAGTGCGGAAACAAGCGTTTCAACTAAAAATCCTGTGACAATTACTTTAGGTGTTGTCAAAGGTGTTGCCTTAACAGTAGACAATCAGACTGTTGATTTATCGAAATTAACAGCTCAGACTGGAAAAATCGCTGTAACCTTTACTAAAAATTAAGGAAAAACGAATGAAAAAAGAACAAATTCCAAATATCTTAACAATAGGTCGAATTCTCTTTATACCTATTTTTATCTTTATTTTAACAGTAGGAAATTCGATAGAGAGTCATATGGTAGCAGCTATTATCTTTGCTATTGCCAGTATTACAGACTATTTAGATGGATATTTAGCTCGTAAATGGAATGTGGTTAGTAATTTTGGTAAATTTGCAGATCCTATGGCGGATAAGCTACTAGTTATGTCGGCTTTTATTATGCTGATTGAGTTAGGAATGGCTCCAGCTTGGATTGTTGCAGTGATTATCTGTCGTGAGTTGGCTGTGACAGGTTTAAGACTTTTATTAGTTGAAACTGGTGGAACAGTTTTAGCAGCAGCAATGCCTGGAAAAATTAAAACTTTTAGTCAGATGTTTGCCATTATTTTCTTGCTATTACATTGGACTTTGCTTGGTCAAGTTCTACTTTATGTAGCCTTGTTTTTCACTATCTACTCTGGCTATGATTATTTCAAGGGTAGTGCCTATGTATTTAAAGGGACATTTGGTTCGAAATGAAATCAGTAATTGATGTAAAAAATCTTTCTTTTCGCTATAAGGAAAGTCAGGAATATTACGATGTGAAGGATATTACGTTTCACGTGAAACGTGGAGAATGGCTTTCGATTGTAGGGCATAATGGTAGTGGTAAATCAACGACGGTTCGCTTAATTGATGGTTTACTGGAAGCAGAATCTGGAGAGATTGTAATTGATGGTCAACGATTGACTGAGGAAAATGTTTGGAATATACGTCGTCAAATCGGTATGGTTTTTCAAAATCCAGACAATCAATTTGTTGGAGCGACTGTTGAAGATGATGTTGCCTTTGGTTTGGAAAATCAGGGACTTTCTCGTCAAGAAATGAAAAAGAGAGTGGAAGAAGCTCTGGATTTGGTTGGCATGTTGGACTTTAAAAAGAGAGAGCCAGCGCGTCTATCAGGTGGCCAAAAGCAACGTGTGGCTATTGCAGGTGTTGTAGCCCTAAGACCAGCTATTTTAATCTTAGATGAGGCAACGAGTATGTTGGATCCTGAGGGGCGTAGAGAACTGATTGAGACAGTAAAAGGAATTCGAAAAGACTATGATATGACGGTCATTTCCATTACACATGATTTGGAAGAAGTCGCCATGAGTGATCGTGTATTGGTCATGAAAAAAGGGGAAATTGAATCAACTAGTAGCCCAAGAGAACTTTTCTCTCGAAATGATTTAGATCAAATTGGATTAGACGATCCTTTTTCCAATCAATTAAAACATTCTTTGAGCCAGAATGGCTATGATTTGCCTGAAAATTATTTGACAGAAAGTGAGCTAGAGGATAAACTATGGGAATTGCTCTAGAAAATGTGAGTTTTACGTATCAAGAAGGGACTCCCTTAGCTTCAACAGCTTTGTCGGATGTTTCCTTGACGATTGAAGATGGTTCTTATACGGCTTTAATTGGGCACACAGGTAGCGGCAAATCGACTATATTACAACTTTTAAATGGTTTATTGGTGCCAAGTCAAGGAAGTGTACGAGTTTTTGATACCTTAATCACCTCGACTTCTAAAAACAAAGATATTCGTCAAATTAGAAAACAGGTTGGCTTGGTATTTCAGTTTGCTGAAAATCAGATTTTTGAAGAAACGGTTTTGAAGGATGTTGCTTTTGGACCGCAAAATTTTGGAGTTTCTGAAGAAGATGCGGAGCAGATTGCGCGTGAGAAACTGGCTCTGGTTGGAATTGATGAATCACTTTTTGATCGTAGTCCGTTTGAGCTATCAGGTGGACAAATGAGACGTGTCGCCATTGCAGGCATACTTGCCATGGAACCAGCTATATTAGTCTTAGATGAACCCACAGCAGGCCTAGATCCCCTGGGAAGAAAAGAGCTGATGAATTTGTTCAAAAAACTCCACCAGTCAGGGATGACCATTGTCTTGGTAACGCATTTGATGGATGATGTTGCTGAATATGCGAACCAGGTATATGTGATGGAAAAGGGACGTTTAGTTAAGTTTGGTAAACCTAGTGATGTCTTTCAAGATGTTGTTTTTATGGAAGAAGTTCAGTTGGGAGTACCTAAAATTACAGCTTTTTGTAAACGATTGGCTGATAGAGGCGTGTCATTTAAACGATTACCGATTAAGATAGAGGAGTTCAAGGAGTCGCTAAATGGATAGTATGATTTTGGGGCGTTATATCCCAGGGGATTCGATAGTTCACCGATTGGATCCACGCAGCAAATTACTGGCTATGATGCTACTGATTTTGATCGTTTTTTGGGCTAATAATCCCTTGACGAATCTGATTCTTTTTATAGCGACAGGGATCTTTATTGCCTTGTCAGGAGTATCTCTTTCATTTTTTATTCAGGGCTTGAAGTCTATGTTTTTCTTGATTGCCTTCACAACTATTTTTCAACTGTTTTTCATTTCTAATGGGAATGTTTTATTTGAGTTTTCGTTTGTGAGAATCACGGATTATGCTTTGCAACAAGCTGGAATTATCTTTTGTCGCTTTGTATTGATTATTTTCTTTTCTACTTTGTTAACCTTAACGACCATGCCCTTAAGTTTGGCATCAGCTGTCGAAGCTCTATTAGCACTTTTAAAGAGTATGAAAGTTCCAGTTCATGAAATTGGATTGATGCTGTCTATGAGTTTGCGTTTTGTCCCAACCTTGATGGATGATACGACGCGGATTATGAATGCACAGAAAGCGCGTGGAGTGGATTTTGGAGAAGGAAGTATTGTTCAAAAGGTGAAGGCTATGATTCCCATTTTGATTCCTCTTTTTGCGACAAGTTTAAAACGTGCGGATTCCTTGGCTATCGCAATGGAAGCGCGTGGTTATCAGGGTGGAAAAGGCAGAAGTCAATATCGACAATTGAAATGGACTCGAAAGGATACGCTGACCATTCTTGTTATTATCATACTTGGTTGTTGCTTATTTTTCTTAAAATCTTAGTAGCTTTCAGGAATTGATAAAAAGTTACTGTAACAGTTTTTGATATAAAGGTAGGGATATGAACCGTTTTAAAAAATCAAAATATGTCATTATTGTTTTTGTCACTGTTCTGCTTGTGTCAGCTCTCTTAGCGACGACTTATTCAAGTACAATTGTGACAAGATTAGGAGATGGAATCTCAGTGGTTGATAGGGTTGTGCAAAAACCTTTTCAGTGGTTTGATTCTGTCAAATCAGATTTGGCTCATTTGACACGCACTTATAATGAAAATGAAAGTTTGAAGAAACAGATTTACCAATTAGAAGTTAAATCAAATGAGGCGGAAAGTTTAAAGATGGAAAATGAACAACTGCGCCAATTGCTTGATATGAAGTCCAAATTGCAAGCTACAAAGACTTTGGCAGCAGATGTTATTATGCGATCTCCGGTATCTTGGAAGCAGGAGTTGACCTTAGATGCAGGCAAATCAAAAGGGGCTTCTGAGAATATGTTAGCAATTGCAAATGGTGGCTTGATTGGGAGTGTCTCAAAAGTAGAGGAGAACTCTACCATGGTCAACCTTCTGACAAATACGGAAAATGCTGATAAGATTTCTGTTAAAATTCAACATGGTTCTACTACAATTTATGGAATTATTGTTGGCTATGACAAGGAAAATGAAGTTCTAAAAATTAGTCAATTAAATAGTAGTAGCGATATTAGTGCAGGAGATAAGGTGACCACTGGTGGATTAGGAAACTTTAACGTTGCTGATATTCCTGTTGGTGAAGTGGTTGCCACAACGCATAGTACGGACTATTTGACACGAGAAGTAACTGTTAAATTGAGTGCAGATACTCATAATGTGAATGTGATAGAATTAGTGGGGAATTCATAATGAGACAGTTGAAGCGGGTTGGAGTATTTTTATTGCTTCCTTTCTTTGTTCTAATTGATGCCCATATTAGTCAGCTTCTGGGCTCGTTTTTTCCCCACGTGCAGTTGGCTAGTCATTTTCTATTTTTGTTTCTCTTATTTGAGACGATTGAAGTATCAGAGTACTTCTACTTAGCTTATTGTTTTGTAGTGGGTTTGGTCTATGACATCTACTTTTTCCACTTGATAGGGATTGCGACTTTGTTATTCGTCTTATTGGGGGCATTTCTCCATAAATTTAATAGCGTTATTTTATTGAATCGTTGGACGAGAATGTTGGCAATTATTGTCATGACTTTTCTATTTGAGATGGGAGCTTATATACTTGCAATAGTGGTAGGTTTAACTGTGGATAGTATGTCTTTATTTATAGTCTATAGTTTAGTACCATCAATGATTTTGAACCTTATGTGGATGATTATCTTTCAGTTTATTTTTGAAAAATTTTATCTATAAGAAAGAAATAAAAATGTAACAAAGGCGTAATATTCATTAGGCCTTTTTTTGGTATACTAGTAATGTCTTTAAAAGAAGGAGTATCTACGTAATATGAAGAAAAAAATCTTAGCGTCACTTTTATTAAGTACAGTAATGGTTTCTCAAGTAGCTGTTTTAACAACTGCGCATGCAGAAACTACTGATGACAAAATTGCTGCTCAAGATAATAAAATTAGTAACTTAACAGCACAACAACAAGAAGCACAAAAACAAGTTGATCAAGTTCAGGAGCAAGTATCTGCTATTCAAACAGAGCAATCAAACTTGCAATCTGAAAATGATAGACTACAAGCAGAATCTAAAAAGCTTGAGGGTGAAATTACAGAACTTTCTAAGAATATTGTATCTCGCAATGATTCATTACAAAAACAAGCTCGTAGTGCTCAAACAAATGGAGCTGCAACAAATTACATCAATACAATTGTAAACTCAAAATCAATTACAGAAGCTATTTCACGTGTTGCTGCAATGAGTGAAATCGTATCTGCAAACAACAAGATGTTGGAACAACAAAAAGCAGATAAAAAAGCTATTTCTGAAAAACAAGTAGCAAACAATGATGCAATTAATACAGTTATTGCAAATCAGCAAAAACTAGCTGATGATGCTCAATCATTAACTACAAAACAAGCTGAGTTGAAAGCTGCAGAATTGAATCTTGCTGCTGAAAAGGCTACTGCAGAGGATGAAAAAGCAAGTTTACTTGAGAAAAAAGCTGCAGCAGAAGCAGAAGCTAAAGCTGCAGCAGAAGCAGAAGCAGCTTATAAAGCTAAACAAGCAAGTCAACAACAAACAGTAGTTGCTTCTGGAAATACAACTTTTACAGCACAAGTTCAAGCACTATCTACTATTTCTTCATCAAGTTCATCTGAGTCAAGTTCGTCTGAATCATCTTCAAGCAGTGCTTCAACAGAATCAACAAGCTACACTCCTGCTCCAGTGACACATCGTCCAACATATAGTACAAATGCTTCAAGTTATCCAACTGGTGAGTGTACATGGGGAGCTAAAACATTGGCGCCTTGGGCTGGAGATTACTGGGGTAATGGAGCACAGTGGGCTACAAGTGCAGCTGCAGCAGGATTCCGTACAGGATCTACACCTCAAGTTGGTGCCATTGCATGTTGGAATGATGGTGGATATGGACACGTAGCCGTGGTTACAGCTGTTTCATCATCAACAAGTATCCAAGTATCTGAATCAAACTATGGTGGAAACCGTACAATCGGAAATAAACGTGGATGGTTCAATCCTACTACGACTTCAGAAGGTTTTGTAACATATATCTATCCAAACTAATGAATAAAACGAAGAGGCTCGATTTGAGTCTCTTTTATGATTCATATAGTTACCTTACTTTAAAAATCTGCTAAAATCACTTGAAAATATTGAAAAAGTATGGTAAAATGAAACTTGTCGTGTGAACGATAATACTCATTCTTGATGAATTGTGAAACAGTTGCCTTTGGGTCGTTTTGCGAGTTGAAGTCAAGAAGAGGAAAAAAACAAAAAGGAGAAATACTCATGGCAGTAATTTCAATGAAACAACTTCTTGAGGCTGGTGTACACTTTGGTCACCAAACTCGTCGCTGGAACCCTAAGATGGCTAAGTACATCTTCACTGAGCGTAACGGAATCCACGTTATCGACTTGCAACAAACTGTAAAATACGCTGACCAAGCTTACGATTTCATGCGTGATGCAGCAGCTAACGATGCAGTTGTATTGTTTGTTGGTACTAAGAAACAAGCAGCTGATGCAGTTGCTGAAGAAGCAGTACGTTCAGGTCAATACTTCATCAACCACCGTTGGTTGGGTGGAACTCTTACAAACTGGGGAACAATCCAAAAACGTATCGCTCGTTTGAAAGAAATCAAACGTATGGAAGAAGATGGAACTTTCGAAGTTCTTCCTAAGAAAGAAGTTGCACTTCTTAACAAACAACGTGCACGTCTTGAAAAATTCTTGGGTGGTATCGAAGATATGCCTCGTATCCCAGATGTGATGTACGTAGTTGACCCACATAAAGAGCAAATCGCTGTTAAAGAAGCTAAAAAATTGGGAATCCCAGTTGTAGCGATGGTTGACACAAATACTGATCCAGATGATATCGATGTAATCATCCCAGCTAACGATGATGCTATCCGCGCTGTTAAATTGATCACAGCTAAATTGGCTGACGCTATCATCGAAGGACGTCAAGGTGAAGATGCAGCAGCAGTTGAAGCAGAATTTGCAGCTTCAGAAGCTCAAGCAGATTCAATCGAAGAAATCGTTGAAGTTGTAGAAGGCGACAACGCTTAATTCATATAAATAGTAATTACCTAGGAGGGCGGGGCTTAGCCCGGCTCTCCTATTTTTAAAAAATATAGGAGAATCAAAATGGCAGAAATTACAGCTAAACTTGTAAAAGAGTTGCGTGAAAAATCTGGTGCCGGAGTTATGGACGCTAAAAAAGCGCTTGTAGAAACAGACGGTGACATCGAAAAAGCGATTGAATTGCTTCGTGAAAAAGGTATGGCTAAGGCAGCTAAGAAGGCTGACCGTGTTGCTGCAGAAGGTTTGACTGGTGTTTATGTTAACGGTAATGTTGCAGCAGTTATTGAAGTAAATGCTGAAACTGACTTCGTTGCGAAAAACGCTCAATTCGTTGAATTGGTAAATACTACAGCTAAAGTTATTGCCGAAGGAAAACCTGCTAACAATGAGGAAGCTCTTGCTTTGACAATGCCTTCAGGTGAAACTCTTGAAGCTGCATACGTATCTGCAACAGCAACTATCGGAGAAAAAATCTCATTCCGTCGCTTTGCATTGATTGAAAAAACAGATGCACAACACTTTGGAGCTTACCAACACAACGGTGGACGTATCGGTGTTATTTCAGTTGTTGAAGGTGGAGACGAAGCTCTTGCTAAACAATTGTCAATGCACATTGCAGCGATGAAACCAACAGTTCTTTCTTACAAAGAATTGGATGAGCAATTCGTTAAAGATGAGTTGGCACAATTGAACCACGTTATCGACCAAGATAACGAAAGCCGTGCAATGGTTAACAAACCAGCTCTTCCACACTTGAAGTATGGATCAAAATCTCAATTGACTGATGAAGTGATTGCTCAAGCTGAAGCTGACATCAAAGCTGAGTTGGCTGCAGAAGGCAAACCAGAAAAAATCTGGGACAAAATTATCCCAGGTAAAATGGATCGCTTCATGCTTGACAACACTAAAGTTGACCAAGCTTACACACTTCTTGCACAAGTATACATCATGGATGACAGCAAGACAGTTGAAGCATACCTTGAATCAGTTAACGCTTCAGTAGTTGAGTTCGCTCGCTTTGAAGTTGGTGAAGGTATCGAGAAAGCTGCAAACGACTTTGAAGCTGAAGTTGCAGCTACAATGGCAGCAGCCTTGAATAACTAATAATAAAAAGGAAGCCAAATTGCTTCCTTTTTTCTATGCAGTCGATCTTTATAGGGAGATGTTCCTATTTTTAAGGTATAAATAAAAAGCCCTATAATAAGGGCTAAGTGTATTTAGGAGACTACACTTCAAATTCATAGAGTGCTGTAGAGAGATAACGTTCACCGTTATCTGGTGCTAGAGCAAGAACTTTTTTACCTGTACCTAATTTCTTGGCAACCTCGATGGCTCCGTAGATAGCTGCAGCTGAAGAAATACCAACAAGGAATCCTTCTTTTCCACCAATCTCACGGCCGAGTGCTAGTGCATCGTCTGATGTTACACGAACAATACCATCATAGGCATTTGTATCAAGTGTATCAGGAATAAATCCAGCTGAGATACCTTGAATTTTGTGAGGGCCAGGTTTTTCACCAGATAGAATAGCAGATTCATCTGCCTCTACTGCATAAACTTGAATACCTGAATTTGCTGTTTTGAGTGCATGAGAAACACCAGAAATTGTTCCACCGGTACCAACTCCAGCAACAAAGGCATCTAATCCATCTTTACCGAAAGCAGCTAGTATCTCAGCTCCTGTTGTTCTTTCGTGTACTTCTGGATTAGCTGGGTTGTCAAATTGAAGAGGAAGGAAACCATCACGTTCAGCAGCGATTTCTTGGGCCTTAGCAATAGCACCTTTCATTCCTTCGCTACCAGGAGTTAGGACGAGTTCAGCACCATAAGCTTGGATAATTTTACGTCGTTCTACACTCATCGTTTCAGGCATAACGATGACAACTTTGTACCCTTTAGCAGCACCTACCCATGAAAGCCCAATACCAGTGTTTCCACTTGTTGCTTCAACAATAGTAGAACCTGGCTTCAGAATACCGTCTTGTTCAGCTTTTTCAATCATGCTAAGAGCAATACGGTCTTTTACAGAAGAACCAGGGTTAAATGCTTCAAGTTTTACATAGACATCTGCAGCACCTTCTGGCACAATATTGTTGAGTTTAACAATCGGAGTTTGACCGATTAATTCAGTAATGTTGTTATAAATAGACATATGAATACCTCTTTGTATAAGATATTTCTAGTATAACGCTATCTATACCATTTGTAAAATATAGAAATCCTATCGAAGCGATAGGATTTTTTTATATCATAGGTCTAAGCCATTAATTTTTAAGCGATTGTGATAGGCTAATTCTAGTAAATATGTATAAAGTGGAACGATATCTGTTTTCTTAGGGAATTCAAATTTGTGAACACTAAAATGTTCATTATGTGCTTTTAGAAAGATATTTTCTAAATAAGTAATAGTAATTTCACTATCATCTATACCTGCTCCTGCAGTTTCCATTTCAACATTAACAATATTCATCAAAAAAATTGATTTAACGGACATCTTACGACCAGTAGCGCCTTGTTTATCTGTAAAGATAATACGGATATTTGTAAATATAATTGAGTCACGAATCAGTTTATATCCACTTTGAATTTCTTCATTTTCTAGTAGATATTGTCCATATTCTTTGATAAGAGTTTCTTTGTTTTGCTCACTAAAGTTACCAGCGAGTCCTTGAATGAATTTTCCAAATGCCATCTTTTTCTCCTTTATTTACACTAAGTTTACAGGAACTTCAACTTCACGTAAACCTTGATCAGTTAAAGTAACTTTTCCATTAAAAAACTCCACCAGTGCAGCTTTAATATTATCTTTTTCTTCTTTATCAACATAAATCATCGTATCGACTTGATCTGTAAAGTTTGTATCCAGTTCCATGAGATTATGTTCCTTAAGGAAGTTACTGTACTCTTGGTACTGAGCGTAAGACATTTGAATAGCAATGCCCACCTGTTCCTTTATTTCAATGACGCCAATTTCTTTGACAGCTAGGGCAACACTGCCTGCGTAAGCACGAATCAATCCTCCAGCGCCTAGTTTAATACCACCAAAGTAGCGTGTCACTACCACACAGACATTGGTGAGGTTGTGATTTTCTAGTACCCCTAGCATGGGAACGCCAGCAGTACCACTGGGCTCACCATCATCACTTGTCCGTTTGATTTCACTACGTTCTCCAATAATAAAGGCAGAGCAGTTATGCGTCGCTTTGTAGTGTTCTTTTTTGATGGTGGTAATGAAGTCACGAGCCTCTTCTTCGCTATAAACACGCTTGGCATGACAGATAAAGCGGGATTTTTTGATTTCTTCTTGGACTTGACCGTCCTCTTTAATTGTTCTAAATTCCATGATTTAATTGTACTAAAAAATCATCTAAAGCGCTAGGTTTTTACGAATAAAGAAGTATGAAAGTAAATCCAAATTATCTCGGTCGGTTGTTTACTGAGAATGAATTAACAGAAGAGGAACGTCAGTTGGCGGAGAAATTTCCAGCAATGAGAAAGGAGAAGGGGAAACTTTTCTGTCAACGTTGTAATAGTATTATTCCAGAGGAATGGTATTTGCCCATCGGTGCTTATTATTGTCGAGAGTGCTTGCTGATTAAGCGAGTCAGGAGTGATCAAGCTTTATACTATTTTCCACAGGAGGATTTTCCGAAGCAAGATGTTCTTAAATGGCGTGGTCAATTAACTCCTTTTCAAGAGAAGGTGTCAGAGGGACTGATTCGAGCGGTAGACAAGCAGGAGCCAACCTTGGTACATGCGGTGACAGGAGCTGGAAAGACAGAAATGATTTACCAAGTTGTAGCCAAAGTGATTGATGAAGGTGGTGCAGTTTGTTTGGCCAGTCCCAGAATCGATGTGTGTTTGGAGCTGTATAAGCGACTGCAAGATGATTTTGCTTGCGAGATAGCTTTACTACACGGAGAATCAGAACCATATTTTCGAACACCACTAGTTGTTGCAACGACTCATCAGTTATTGAAGTTTTATCAAGCTTTTGATTTGCTGATAGTGGATGAAGTAGATGCCTTTCCTTATGTTGACAATCCCACGCTTTACCATGCTGTCAATAATTGTGTAAAGGAGAATGGCTTGAGAATCTTTTTAACAGCGACTTCGACCGATGAGTTAGATAGGAAGGTCCGTTTAGGAGAACTAAAAAGGTTGAGCTTACCAAGACGATTTCATGGAAATCCGTTGATCATTCCTAAACCTGTTTGGTTGTCGGATTTTAATCACTATTTGGATAAGAGGCGTTTGTCACCAAAGTTAAAGTCTTATATTGAGAAGCAGAGAAAGACAGCTTATCCGTTACTCATTTTTGCATCAGAAATTAAGAAAGGGGAACAGTTAAAAGAAATCCTACAAGAGCAATTTCCAAATGAAAAAATTGGCTTTGTATCTTCTATCACAGAAAATCGATTAGAGCAGGTACAAGCTTTTCGAGATGGAGAACTGACAATACTGATCAGTACGACGATATTGGAGCGTGGAGTTACCTTCCCTTGTGTGGACGTTTTCGTCGTAGAGGCCAATCATCGTCTGTTTACCAAGTCTAGTTTGATTCAGATTGGTGGACGAGTTGGGCGAAGCATGGATAGACCGACAGGAGATTTGCTTTTCTTTCATGATGGGTTAAATGCTTCAATCAAGAAGGCAATTAAGGAAATTCAGCAGATGAATACGGAGGCGGGTCTATGAAGTGCTTGTTATGTGGGCAGACTATGAAGGCTGTTTTAACTTTTAGTAGCCTCTTGCTGTTGAGGAATGATGACTCCTATCTTTGTTCAGACTGTGATTCTACTTTTGAGAGAATTGGAGAAGAGTATTGTCCAAGCTGTATGAAAATAGGTTTGTCAACAAAGTGTCAAGATTGTCAATTTTGGTGTAAAGAAGGAGTTGAGGTCAGTCATAGAGCGATTTTTACTTACAATCAAGCTATGAAGGATTTTTTTAGTCGGTATAAGTTTGATGGGGACTTTCTTTTAAGAAAAGTGGTCGCTTCATTTTTAAGTGAGGAGTTGAAAAAGTACAAAGAGTACCAATTTGTCGTCATTCCCCTAAGTCCCGAAAGATTGCTTGAGAGGGGATTTAACCAGGTTGAAGGTTTAGTTGAAGCAGCAGGGTTCTCTTTTCAAGACTTACTAGAGAAGAGAGAAGAGCGGGCCAGTTCTTCTAAAAATCGTTCAGAACGCTTGGCAACAGAACTTCCTTTCTTTATTAAAAGTGGAATCACTATTCCTAAAAAAATCCTACTTATAGATGATATCTATACTACTGGAACAACTATAAATCGTGTGAAGAAACTGCTGGAAGAATCAGGTGCTGAGGATGTAAAAACATTTTCCCTTGTAAGATGAGGAAAAAATTTGCAAAACTAAAATGAAAGCGTTATAATGAAATCAGAAAAACAAAAATGTTTAGAAAGAAGGTACTCATATGATTAAATATAGTATCCGTGGTGAAAACCTAGAAGTAACAGAAGCAATTCGTGATTATGTAGTTTCTAAACTCGAAAAGATCGAAAAGTATTTTCAAGCTGAACAAGAGTTGGATGCTCGAGTTAACTTGAAGGTGTATCGTGAAAAAACTGCTAAAGTGGAAGTAACGATTCCGCTTGGCTCAATTACTCTTCGTGCAGAAGATGTGTCTCAAGATATGTATGGTTCAATTGACCTTGTAACTGATAAAATTGAACGTCAGATTCGTAAAAATAAAACAAAAATCGAGCGTAAAAATAAAAATAAGGTAGCAACTAGTCAATTATTTACAGATGCTTTGGTGGAAGATACAAATGTTGTCCAATCTAGAGTTGTTCGTTCAAAACAAATTGATTTAAAACCAATGGATTTGGAAGAAGCTATTCTACAGATGGATTTGTTGGGACATGATTTCTTTATCTATGTGGATGTTGAAGATCAAACAACTAATGTGATTTATCGTCGTGAGGATGGAGAAATTGGTCTGTTAGAAGTTAAAGAATCTTAATTTCAATATGTGTAAAGGAAGGTTTACTGATTTGTAAACCTCCTTTTTCTTATAATTGATAGAATTACTGATTACACTTTTAAAAAGTCGCTTTTTGGTGGTTATTATGGTATAATGGGTGCCAAGAGGTTTGGAATGAAAAAATTTTATGTAAGTCCTATTTTCCCCTTAATATTAGGAATAGTGGCGTTCGGGGTGCTATCTGTGCAACTTGTTTTTGTAAGGAATACACTGGTAACGCTATTTCTTTTGCTACTTATTTTGGGTTCATATATTTTATTATTCATTCATCAAAGAGAGTACTACTCAAGGAGTGAAGTAGAACAAATTCAGTATGTAAACCACCAAGCTGAAGATAGTTTGACAACCTTGTTAGAACAGATGCCTGTCGGAGTTATTAAATTAGACTTGTCGTCAGGTGAGGTTGAATGGTTTAATCCTTATGCTGAATTGATCTTAACTAATGAAGTTGGCGAGATTGATGTGGCATTAATTCAAACAATTATCAAGGCATCGGTAGGAAATCCAGGTTCTTATGCTACCTTGGGTGAGACCCGCTATTCGGTTCATATGGACAAGGTATCTGGAGTTCTGTACTTCTTTGATGTGTCTGGAGAATACGAAGCGACTGTTGAGTTAGTAACGAGTCGACCTGTGATTGGGATCGTTTCCGTTGACAACTATGATGATTTAGAAGATGAAACATCGGAGTCTGATATCAGTCATATCAATAGTTTTGTAGCCAATTTTGTTTCAGAATTTGCTGGGAAGCATGCCATGTTCTCCCGTCGAGTGAGTATGGACCGTTTTTATTTATTTACGGACTACACGGTGCTTGAGGGATTGATGAATGATAAATTTTCTGTTATCGATGCTTTCAGAGAAGAGTCGAAACAGAGACAGTTGCCTTTGACCTTAAGTATGGGATTTTCTTATGGTGATGGAAATCATGATGAAATAGGGAAAGTTGCTTTGCTCAACTTGAACTTGGCTGAAGTGCGTGGTGGCGACCAGGTGGTTGTCAAGGAGAATGACGAAACTAAAAATCCAGTTTATTTTGGTGGTGGGTCTGCTGCCTCAATCAAACGTACACGGACTCGTACGCGTGCTATGATGACGGCTATTTCAGATAAGATTCGTAGTGTGGATCAGGTTTTTGTAGTTGGTCACAAAAATCTGGATATGGATGCTTTGGGCTCTGCTGTAGGTATGCAGTTATTTGCCAGCAATGTGACTGAAAATAGCTATGCTATTTATGACGCAGAACAAATGTCACCAGATATTGAACGAGCTGTTTCATTCTTAGAAAAAGAAGGAGTTACGAAGTTGTTGTCTGTTAAGGATGCAATGGGGATGGTGACCAATCGTTCTTTGTTGATTCTTGTAGACCATTCAAAGACAGCTTTAACTTTATCAAAAGATTTTTATGATTTATTTACCCAAACCATCGTCATTGACCACCATAGAAGGGATCAGGATTTCCCAGATAATGCAGTCATTACTTATATTGAAAGTGGTGCAAGTAGTGCTAGTGAGTTGGTAACGGAATTGCTACAGTTCCAAAATTCTAAGAAAAATCGTTTGAGTCGTATGCAAGCAAGCGTCTTGATGGCTGGTATGATGTTGGATACTAAAAATTTCACCTCACGAGTGACTAGTCGGACATTTGATGTTGCTAGCTATCTCAGAACGAGAGGAAGTGATAGTATTGCCATCCAAGAAATCGCTGCGACAGATTTTGAAGAATATCGTGAGGTCAATGAACTGATTTTACAAGGGCGTAAATTAGGTTCAGATGTATTGATAGCAGAGGCTCAGGACTCGAAATGCTATGATACAGTTGTTATTAGTAAGGCAGCAGATGCCATGTTAGCTATGTCAGGTATTGAAGCGAGTTTTGTTCTTGCGAAGAATACACAAGGATTTATCTCTATCTCAGCTCGCAGTCGTAGTAAACTGAATGTACAACGGATTATGGAAGAGCTGGGGGGTGGAGGCCACTTTAATTTAGCTGCAGCTCAAATTAAAGATGTAACCTTGTCAGAAGCAGGTGAAAAACTGACAGAAATTGTATTAAATGAAATAAAGGAAAAGGAGAAAGAAGAATGAAAGTAATCTTTTTAGCAGATGTCAAAGGAAAAGGTAAAAAAGGCGAAATTAAGGAAGTACCAACAGGATATGCGCAAAACTTTCTTATCAAAAAAAATCTAGCCAAAGAAGCAACTGCTCAAGCTGTAGGTGAACTTCGTGGTAAACAAAAATCCGAAGAGAAAGCTCACGCTGAGATGATTGCAGAAGCAAAAGCAATTAAGGCACAACTTGAGGCAGAAGAAACTGTTGTAGAATTTGTTGAAAAAGTTGGTCCAGATGGTCGTACCTTTGGTTCTATTACCAATAAGAAGATTGCAGAAGAATTGCAAAAGCAATTTGGAATTAAGATTGATAAACGTCATATTCAAGTACAAGCTCCTATTCGAGCAGTTGGTTTGATTGATGTACCAGTGAAAATCTATCAAGATATCACAAGTGTAATCAATCTTCGTGTGAAAGAAGGGTAAATTTACACCTTCTTGACAAGATTGTAAAAGGAAGGGAAGTCTGATGGCAGAAGTAGAAGAGTTACGAGTACAACCTCAAGATATCTTAGCTGAGCAATCCGTTTTGGGAGCTATCTTTATTGACGAGAGTAAGCTTGTTTTTGTGCGAGAATATATTGAGTCTCGGGACTTTTTTAAGTATGCCCATCGATTGATTTTCCAAGCCATGGTTGATTTATCCGACCGTGGCGATGCTATAGACGCAACAACGGTTCGTACCATTCTTGATAATCAAGGTGATTTGCAGAATATTGGTGGCCTGTCTTACTTGGTTGAGATTGTCAATTCTGTGCCAACTTCTGCTAATGCGGAGTATTATGCTAAGATTGTTGCAGAGAAGGCCATGCTACGTCGATTAATCGCCAAGTTGACAGAGTCTGTCAATCAAGCTTACGAGGCTTCGCAACCAGCTGATGAAATCATTGCTCAGGCAGAAAAAGGCCTGATTGATGTCAGTGAAAATGCAAATCGAAGTGGATTTAAGAACATTCGAGATGTGTTGAATATCAACTTTGGAAATCTGGAAGCTCGCTCGCAACAAACGACCGATATTACAGGTATTGCGACAGGTTATCGTGACTTGGATCATATGACGACTGGACTTCATGAGGAGGAGTTGATTATCCTAGCAGCCCGTCCGGCGGTTGGTAAGACGGCCTTTGCCTTGAATATTGCTCAGAATATTGGGACTAAATTGGATAAAACAGTTGCTATTTTTTCACTCGAAATGGGTGCGGAAAGTCTAGTGGACCGTATGTTAGCGGCAGAAGGTTTGGTAGAATCGCATTCTATCCGTACGGGTCAATTGACTGATGAGGAGTGGCAAAAATATACCATTGCTCAAGGGAACCTAGCCAACGCGAGTATCTATATCGATGATACACCAGGGATTCGGATTACAGAGATTCGTTCTCGTTCTCGTAAACTGGCTCAAGAAACTGGAAATCTTGGTTTGATTTTAATAGACTATTTGCAGCTTATCACGGGAACTGGTCGGGAAAATCGTCAACAAGAGGTTTCAGAAATTTCACGTCAGTTGAAAATTTTAGCTAAGGAACTGAAGGTTCCAGTAATCGCTCTAAGTCAGCTTTCTCGTGGTGTAGAACAACGTCAGGATAAGAGACCGGTCTTGTCTGATATTCGTGAATCTGGGTCTATTGAGCAGGACGCTGATATTGTAGCCTTTCTTTATCGCGACGATTACTATGAGCGTGGTGGTGAAGAAGAGGAAGGCATACCGAATAATAAGGTAGAAGTTATTATCGAGAAAAACCGTAGTGGAGCTCGTGGAACGGTGGAATTAATTTTCCAAAAAGAATACAATAAATTTTCAAGTATCTCAAAGAGGGAGGCATAAGATGTCAGATGCATTTACAGATGTAGCCAAGATGAAAAAAATAAAAGAAGAAATCAAGGCACATGAGGGACAAGTCGTAGAAATGACTTTGGAGAATGGTCGTAAGCGCCAAAAAAATAGATTGGGTAAGCTAATTGAGGTTTATCCATCCCTATTTATCGTTGAATTTGGGAACGTTGAAGGAGATAAACAAGCTAATGTTTACGTTGAATCCTTTACTTACTCAGATATCCTTACAGAAAAGAATTTGATTCATTATCTTGACTAAAGTGAGAAATTTTCTCACTTTTTCTTTTTTTCTCCGAATAATTTAAGTGAAGGCAATCTTCGATTTATACTCTTCGAAAATCAAATTCAAACCACGTCAGCTTCGCCTTGCCATACTCAAGTATAGCCTGCGCCTAGCTTCCTAGTTTGATCTTTAATTTTCATTGAGTACTATATTATTTTCAAGGAGGAAGAATGAAAATTTCACCATTTACAGTAACAGAGACAGGGTTTTCTTTTAGAAAATCAGTTAAAAAGGTTGTTCCTTTTTTAGTAGTAGGATTGATGTTAGCAGCGGGTAATAGTGTATCTGCCTATTCGGGAGGAAGTGGCTCGATTGCACGTGGGGATGATTATCCTGTTTATTATAAAAATGGGAGCCAGGAGATTGATAAATGGCGGATGTATTCTCGTCAGTGTACTTCTTTTGCAGCCTTTCGTTTGAGTAATGTCAATGGTTTTGAGATTCCAGGAGCCTATGGAAATGCGAATGAATGGGGCTATCGTGCTCGTCGTGAAGGGTATCGTGTAGATAATAGGCCAGCGATTGGCTCTATTGCTTGGTCTACTGCAGGAATTTATGGTCATGTTGCTTGGGTGTCAAATGTAATTGGAGATGAGATTGAGATTGAAGAATACAACTATGGAATAAGGGAATCTTACAATAAGCGCGTCGTGAAGGCCAATACCATGACTGGCTTTATTCATTTTAAAGATTTAGCTGGTGGCAGTGTTGGGAATAGTCAATCCTCAGTTTCAACAGGAGGAACACATTTTTTCAAGTTTAAGGCTGCTATCAAAAATCAGCCTCTAGCTAGCGCAACTGCGATTGATTACTATTATCCTGGTGAGAATGTTCATTATGATCAAATTCTCGAAAAAGATGGATACAAGTGGTTGAGTTATACGGCTTATAATGGAAGCCGTCGCTATATCCAGCTAGAGGGAGTGACTTCTTCACAGAATTCTCATAATCAATCAGGAAATAGCTCTAGCTATGGATCCAATAGTAGTTCAACTGTCGGTTGGAAGAAAATAAATGGTAGTTGGTATCATTTCAAATCAAATGGCTCTAAATCAACAGGTTGGTTGAAGGATGGGTCTAGTTGGTATTATTTGAAATCATCTGGTGAAATGCAGACAGGATGGTTAAAGGAAAATGGGGTTTGGTATTATCTGGATAGTTCAGGGGCAATGAAAACCGGCTGGTATCAAGTCTCTGGTAAATGGTATTATTCTTACTCTTCAGGAGCCTTAGCTGTCAATACGACGGTGGATGGCTATAGAGTAAATAGTGATGGAGAACGAGTATAGAAAATTGGAGTAGGAAAATTTCCTACTCTTTTCTGTAAGCAGTTTCCTTGACATTTTTTTTGTTTTGCGCTATCATATGTCCATATAATATATGGGAGTCTGTGTACAGTCTGAGAGGAAGTGTTAAACTTCGACCGCACCTGATCTGGGTAATGCCAGCGTAGGGAACGATACTTAGTCTAATCTTGACCTTTTCCATATATGGTAAAGGTTTTTCTTTTTGTCAAAGGAAAACGAGAAGAGGAGGTTCTTATGAAAGCAAGCATTGCCTTGCAAGTTTTACCCCTATCACAGGGAATTGATCGGATTGCTGTTATTGATCAGGTCATTGCTTATCTGCAAGCTCAAGAAGTGACCATGGTAGTGACACCATTTGAAACAGTCTTGGAAGGGGAGTTTGATGAGCTTATGCGCATTCTCAAAGAAGCGCTAGAAGTGGCAGGACAAAAGGCAGATAATGTCTTTGCCAATGTCAAAATAAATGTAGGAGAGATTTTAAGTATTGATGAGAAACTTGAAAAGTATACTGAGACGACACATTAGTCTATTGGGCTTTATGGGGGTCTTGTCAATCTGGCAGTTAGCAGGTTTTCTTAAACTTCTCCCCAAGTTTATCCTGCCGACACCTCTTGAAATTCTCCAGTCCTTTGTTCGTGATAGAGAATTTCTCTGGCACCATAGCTGGGCAACCTTGAGAGTGGCTTTATTGGGGCTGATTTTGGGAGTCTTGATTGCCTGTCTCATGGCTGTGCTTATGGACAGTTTGACTTGGCTCAATGACCTGATTTACCCTATGATGGTGGTTGTTCAGACTATCCCGACTATTGCTATAGCCCCTATTCTGGTCTTGTGGCTCGGTTATGGGATTTTGCCCAAGATTGTCTTGATTATCTTGACGACAACTTTTCCTATCATCGTCAGTATTTTGGACGGTTTTAGGCATTGTGATAAGGATATGCTGACCTTGTTTAGTCTGATGCAGGCCAAACCTTGGCAAATCCTGTGGCATTTTAAAATCCCAGTCAGCCTGCCTTACTTTTATGCAGGTCTGAGGGTCAGTGTCTCCTACGCCTTCATCACAACAGTGGTATCTGAGTGGTTGGGAGGCTTTGAAGGACTAGGTGTCTACATGATTCAGTCCAAGAAACTGTTTCAGTATGATACCATGTTTGCTATTATTATTCTGGTATCGATTATCAGCCTTCTGGGTATGAAGTTGGTCGATATCAGCGAGAAATATGTTATTAAATGGAAACGTTCGTAGAAGTAGAATGTTTCAAAAAAGAAAAGAGGAAATCAAAATGAAAAAAACATGGAAAGTGTTTTTAACGCTTGTAACGACTTTTGTAGCTGTCGTACTTGTGGCTTGTGGCCAAGGAACTGCTTCTAAGGACAACAAAGAAGCAGAACTCAAGAAAATTGACTTTATCCTAGACTGGACACCAAATACTAACCACACAGGGCTTTATGTTGCCAAGGAAAAAGGCTATTTCAAAGAAGCTGGAGTGGATGTTGATTTGAAATTGCCACCAGAAGAAAGTTCTTCTGACTTGGTGATCAATGGTAAGGCGCCATTTGCAGTGTATTTCCAAGATTACATGGCTAAGAAGTTAGAAAAAGGGGCAGGAATTACTGCCGTTGCAGCTATCGTAGAGCACAATACATCAGGAATCATTTCTCGTAAATCTGACAATGTAGCTAGTCCAAAAGACTTGGTTGGTAAGAAATACGGAACTTGGAATGACCCAACGGAACTTGCTATGTTGAAAACCTTAGTAGAATCACAAGGTGGAGACTTTGAGAAGGTAGAAAAAGTACCAAATAATGACTCAAACTCTATCACACCAATCGCTAATGGTGTCTTTGATACTGCTTGGATCTACTACGGTTGGGATGGTATCCTTGCAAAATCTCAAGGTGTAGATGCTAACTTTATGTACTTGAAAGACTACGTTAAAGAATTTGACTACTACTCACCAGTTATCATCGCCAACAACGACTACCTCAAAGACAACAAAGAAGAAGCTCGCAAAGTTATCCAAGCCATCAAAAAAGGCTACCAATATGCTATGGAGCATCCAGAGGAAGCAGCTGATATCCTCATCAAAAATGCACCTGAACTAAAGGAAAAACGTGACTTTGTCATCGAATCTCAAAAATACTTGTCAAAAGAATACGCAAGCGACAAGGAAAAATGGGGGCAATTTGATGCAGCTCGTTGGAATGCCTTCTACAAATGGGATAAAGAAAATGGTATCCTTAAAGAAGACTTGACAGACAAAGGCTTTACCAACGAATTTGTGAAATAATGACAGAAATTAGACTAGAACACGTCAGTTATGCTTACGGTCAGGAGAAAATTTTAGAGGATATCAACCTGCAGGTAACTTCAGGTGAAGTGGTTTCCATCCTAGGCCCAAGTGGTGTTGGAAAAACCACCCTCTTTAATCTGATCGCTGGAATTTTAGAAGTCCAGTCAGGGCGAATTGTTCTTGATGTGGAGGAGAATCCCAAGGGGCGCGTGAGTTATATGTTGCAAAAGGACTTGCTCTTGGAGCACAAGACGGTGCTTGGTAATATCATTCTGCCCCTCTTGATTCAAAAAGTGGATAAGGCAGAAGCTATTGCTCGCGCAGATGAAATTCTTGCTACCTTCCAGTTGACAGCTGTAAGGGACAAGTATCCTCATGAACTTAGTGGCGGGATGCGCCAGCGTGTGGCCTTACTCCGGACCTACCTTTTCGGGCACAAGCTCTTTCTCTTGGATGAGGCCTTTAGCGCCTTGGATGAGATGACCAAGATGGAACTCCACGCTTGGTATCTGGAGATTCACAAGCAGTTGCAACTGACAACATTGATTATCACGCATAGTATCGAGGAGGCTCTCAGTCTCAGCGACCGCATCTATATCTTGAAAAATCGCCCTGGGCAGATTGTTTCAGAAATTAAACTAGATTGGTCTGAAGATGAGGACAAAGAGGTTCAAAAGATTGCCTACAAACGTCAAATCTTAGCGGAATTAGGTTTAGATAAGTAGAGAAATAGGGAGTTGGTGAAGATTATCCTTTACCAGCGCCCTTTTTCTTTTAAAAATGAGAAAATTTCGGTATAATAGTCAAAGATAGTCAAGGTTTAAAGAGAGAGGTGGGTTTGTAATGAGATTTAAAAATACATCGGATCATATTGAGGCCTACATCAAGGCGATTTTAGATCAATCTGGTATCGTGGAGTTGCAACGCAGTCAGTTGGCAGATACCTTTCAGGTTGTTCCTAGTCAGATCAACTATGTGATTAAGACACGCTTTACTGAAAGTAGGGGCTACTTGGTTGAAAGTAAGCGTGGTGGCGGAGGCTACATTCGTATAGGACGGATTGAGTTTTCTAGTCATCATGAAATGCTCAGGGAGCTACTTTACTCAATTGGTGAGCGAGTTAGTCAAGAAATTTATGAGGATATTCTGCAGCTTTTGGTTGAGCAGGAATTGATGACCAAGCAGGAGATGAATTTGCTAGTATCAGTAGCTTTGGATCGCGTCCTAGGAGAAGAAGCACCAGTACTTCGAGCAAACATGCTACGACAGGTCATACAAGAGGTAGATAGAAAAGGGAAGTAAGATGAACTATTCAAAAGCATTGAATGAATGTATCGAAAGTGCCTACATGGTGGCTGGCCATTTTGGAGCTCGTTATCTAGAGTCTTGGCATTTGTTGATTGCCATGTCCAATCACAGTTATAGTGTGGCAGGGGCGACTTTAAATGATTATCCATATGAGATGGACCGTTTAGAAGAGGTCGCTTTGGAACTGACTGAAACGGACTATAGTCAGGATGAAACCTTTACGGAATTGCCGTTCTCCCATCGTTTGCAGGTTCTTTTTGACGAAGCAGAGTATGTAGCGTCAGTGGTCCATGCTAAGGTGCTAGGGACGGAGCACGTCCTTTATGCGATTTTGCATGATGGAAATGCCTTGGCGACTCGTATCTTGGAGAGGGCAGGTTTTTCTTATGAAGACAAGAAAGATCAGGTCAAGATTGCTGCACTTCGTCGAAATTTAGAAGAACGGGCAGGCTGGACTCGCGAAGACCTCAAAGCTCTACGTCAACGCCATCGTACAGTAGCTGACAAGCAAAATTCTATGGCTAATATGATGGGCATGCCCCAGACTCCGAGTGGTGGTCTCGAGGACTATACGCATGATTTGACAGAGCAAGCGCGTTCTGGCAAGTTAGAACCAGTCATCGGTCGGGATAAGGAAATCTCGCGTATGATTCAAATTTTGAGCCGTAAAACCAAGAATAATCCTGTCTTGGTTGGGGATGCTGGTGTCGGGAAAACAGCCTTGGCGCTTGGGCTCGCTCAGCGTATTGCTAGTGGGGATGTACCTGCGGAAATGGCTAAGATGCGCGTGTTAGAGCTTGATTTGATGAATGTCGTCGCAGGGACACGTTTCCGTGGTGACTTTGAAGAACGCATGAATAATATCATCAAGGATATTGAAGAAGATGGCCAAGTCATCCTCTTTATCGATGAACTCCACACTATCATGGGTTCTGGGAGTGGAATTGATTCGACTCTGGATGCGGCCAATATCTTGAAGCCAGCCTTGGCGCGTGGAACTTTGAGAACGGTTGGTGCGACCACTCAGGAAGAATATCAAAAACACATCGAAAAAGATGCGGCCCTTTCTCGTCGATTCGCCAAAGTGACGATCGAAGAGCCAAGCGTGGCAGACAGCATGACCATTTTGCAAGGCTTGAAGGCGACTTATGAGAAACATCACCGGGTGCAAATCACAGATGAAGCGGTTGAAACAGCCGTCAAGATGGCTCATCGTTACTTGACCAGTCGTCACTTGCCAGACTCTGCTATCGATCTCTTGGACGAAGCAGCGGCAACAGTACAAAATAAGGCAAAGCATGTAAAAGCAGATGATTCTGGCTTGAGTCCAGCTGACAAGGCCTTGATGGATGGCAAGTGGAAACAGGCAACTCAGTTAATCGCAAAAGAAGAGGAAGTTCCTGTCTATAAAGACTTGGTGACAGAGTCTGATATTTTGACTACATTGAGTCGTTTATCAGGTATTCCAGTCCAAAAACTGACTCAGACTGACGCTAAGAAATACCTGAACTTGGAAGCTGAACTCCACAAACGTGTCATCGGTCAAGATCAAGCAGTTTCAAGCATTAGCCGTGCGATTCGCCGCAATCAGTCTGGTATTCGTAGTCACAAGCGTCCGATTGGTTCCTTTATGTTCCTAGGACCCACAGGTGTCGGGAAGACCGAATTAGCTAAGGCTCTGGCAGAAGTTCTTTTTGACGACGAATCAGCTCTTATCCGCTTTGATATGAGTGAGTATATGGAGAAATTCGCAGCCAGCCGTCTCAACGGAGCTCCTCCGGGCTATGTGGGTTATGAAGAAGGTGGGGAGTTGACCGAGAAGGTTCGCAACAAACCATATTCCGTTCTCCTCTTTGACGAGGTAGAGAAGGCCCACCCAGACATCTTTAATGTTCTCTTGCAGGTCTTGGATGATGGTGTCTTGACAGACAGTAAGGGACGCAAGGTAGACTTTTCAAATACTATTATCATCATGACATCAAACCTTGGTGCGACAGCCCTTCGGGATGACAAGACTGTTGGTTTTGGGGCCAAGGATATTCGTTTTGACCAGGAAAATATGGAAAAACGCATGTTTGAAGAGCTGAAAAAGGCTTATCGACCTGAGTTTATTAATCGTATTGATGAAAAGGTTGTCTTCCATAGCCTATCTAGCGACAATATGCAGGAAGTAGTGAAGATTATGGTTAAACCTTTAGTGGCAAGTTTGGCTGAAAAAGGCATTGACTTGAAGTTACAAGCTTCCGCACTGAAATTATTGGCAAACCAAGGATATGACCCAGAAATGGGAGCCCGTCCACTTCGCAGAACCCTACAAACAGAAGTGGAAGACAAGTTAGCAGAACTCCTTCTTAAGGGAGAACTAGTATCAGGCAAGACCCTCAAGATTGGTGTCAAAGCAGGTCAGTTAAAATTTGATATTGCATAAAAAGCGAGGTCGGGAAAAGTTCCCGACCTTTTTATGTACCATCATGAGATGGTTTTGCTGTTGCGACTGTTTTTAGGGGTGGCTATCTTTCTTAGAATTGCTCAACATGTGAGTAAAGAAGTCTTTGTATCGTTGCTTGAGATATTTTTCGTGTAGGAATAACAAAGCGATATAAACAATCAAAAAGATTGTAGTCAGATAAAACACATCAAATGCAGTTCGCGCATAGTAAGTTGCTGATTGATAAGAGACAATAGCTGTCACAATCAACCAAGGAAGATACTTGTAATATTTGCTTAACATAAGCCTACACCTCCTATATTCTATTTCAATGTTATTATATTCCTTTGCACTTAAAGATGCAAGCGATGACAAAAGAGCGATTTAAAAAACTTTTAAACAAAATAGGAAATTTTTTTTATTAGATTACGAATAGAAGAGTAGGAGGAGAAAATGTAGTCAAGTTATTTAAGATTTTTAAAATAGTTTAGATAAATTGTTGACATATTTAAATTTCAATGTTACAATTATATCACAAAAAGATTTCTTTATATTTCTAAAATATTACAAAGGGGTAGAAAAATGAAAAAGAAAACCTATATCAAATTGATGGCAGCGACTGTATTGGCTTCTACCCTATTATTAGGAGCTTGTGGAAATAAAAAGGAGACAATTCAAGCAAGCAGTTCTGCTAAGACAAGTCAATCATCAAGTTCTAAAGCAACTTCTTCTAACAAAGAAAGCAAGACTCAGCAGTCCTCAAGTTCAGCTTCATCTGAAAAGGCCAAGGCGTCTACTGACCAGTCTTCAGCAAGCGCAACACCATCACAAGAGACTCCTGCACCAGAACAAAGACAAGGTCATGAAGTGTCTAATCAACAGGTAGCTAGCCAACAAACTCCTGCTCAGGCTCCTTCAACTCAACAGGCTTCTCAAGCCCAATCTAACCAATCAAGCTATGATCCTACAACTGACCGCAAACTTCAAGATAAGCAAGCAGAGCAAAATAAACGCTACAAGGGTGTTTTAACCATGGTAGATGGTGATTTCTCAGCCGCAGCGGGAAATTGGAAGGGAGTCAATGGCGAAACCATCACAGTTTCATCAGGTGGTCAATTTACAGTAGAATCTGCTGATGGAAAGAAAGAAAATTACTCTATCAAAGGCTATTCTTATACTCTTGATGATGGTAAGTATAATGCCAAAATCGGTGGAGGAAAAGTCATCCAAATTACAACAGGAGCGGATGGCAAGGTTTCCAGTGTTGCTTTGAATCAATAATAACTCTCAGTATTTGAATTTTTACAATTAAAGAAAATCCGTCAGCTCAATAAGAGTTGACGGATTATTTTATATTTGTATTTGGGTTAAAAATTCTTCTGTAGTAAGAATTTGAGCAAACTCATCTTGTAGAGAAAGGAGATTAATCTCATGGATAGTCTCAGGAGAGATGGCTTGACCGTTTTTGTTCGATAGGGTAAAACTGGCAGTAGCATCTGCTAGTAAGGTGACTTCAAAACCAAGATTTGCTGCCATTCGTGTAGTAGTGGATACACAATGAGGCAGAGTCAAGCCAACAACGACTAAATGACCAATCTGTTTTTTTCGTAAATATGTTTCAAGATTTGTTCCAATAAAGGCGCTATTAACCGTTTTTTGAAAGACAGGTTCTGAGGTGACCGGTTCAAATCCAGTTTTAAACACCTGATTTTGTTTGTTGTGAAATTGTGACTGGGGATTGTCAGATATGTGTTGAACGTGTAAGACTGGAAGAGCGTGTTTACGAAAGTATGCCAGTACCCTCAATGCTTGATGTTCAGCTTGAGGGTTATTTCGTTCTCCCCAGATAGGGCTATCAAATGCTTTTTGCATATCGATAATCAGTAGAGCAGTATGAACCATTTTAAGCCTTATCTAATTGCAAGAGGGATTCAATCTCTGCTAGGGTGCTAGCTTGTGAAATGGCTCCACGGAGTTTAGCTGCACCAGATGTTCCACGGAGGTAGTGAGGAGCGAGGCCACGGAATTCACGAACTGCTACGTTTTCCCCTTTGAGGTTAATCAATCGTTTCAAATGTTCGTAGGCGATTTTCATCTTGTCTTCAAAGGTCAAATCAGGTAGGATTTCTCCTGTTTCAAAGTAATGGTTGATTTGGTTGAAGAGGTAAGGATTTCCCATGGCAGCTCGACCAATCATGACTGCATCAGCACCGACTTCTTCGATGCGTTGCTTGGCTTCTTGGACAGTACGGATATCACCGTTGGCGATGAAGGGAATCTTGGTTAGAGCTTGAGCAACTTTATGGAGAGTCTCAAGATCAGCGTGACCTGTATACATTTGCTCACGGGTACGACCATGCATAGCGAGGGCAGAGACATCTGCTGCCTCAGCAGCGAGGGCATTTTCTACGGCAAGAGATGGGTCGGCCCAGCCGGTACGCATTTTGACAGTAAGTGGGATATCAAGGACAGATTGAACCTTGTTGATGATAGAGTAAATCTTATCTGGGTCCTTGAGCCACATAGCGCCAGCTTCGTTCTTCACGATTTTATTAACTGGGCAGCCCATATTGATATCCACGATATCGGTCTTAGTGTTTTCTTGGATGAATTCTGCTGCGCGTGCTAGACTATCTTCATCGCTACCAAAAAGTTGGATAGAGACAGGGTTTTCGCCTTCGTCAATATGAAGCATGTGCAGGGTTTTTTCGTTGTTGTATTGGATTCCCTTGTCAGAGACCATTTCCATTACAACGAGTCCAGCTCCGAGCTCTTTTGCAATAGTACGAAAGGCTGAGTTTGTCACGCCAGCCATAGGCGCTAAAACGGTACGATTGGGAATCTCAACATTGCCAATCATAAAAGGTGTATTAAGATTTGTCACGAATGAGTTCCTCCAGGTCGTTTTCATCAAAGTTGTAAGTAGTTTGGCAGAATTGACAAGTAATTTCTGCCCCGTGGTCTTCCTCTTTCATTTCCTGTAAGTCTGAGCTTGGAAGGCTGGCAAGAGCGTTCATAAAGCGCTCATGGCTACAGTCACATTGGAAACGGATTTCTTCTTCAGAAAGACGCTTGTAGGCCTCGTCCCCGTAGATTGCCTTGAGGAGGGCTTCGATATGGTCTTCACTTTCGAGAAGGGTCGAGATAGCTGGCATTGCTTGGATGCGTTTTTCAAAGCGAGCAATCTCTCCTTCCTTGGCTCCTGGTAATACTTGGACTAGGAAACCACCTGCAACCTTGACCTTGTCTTCCTCGTCCAAAAGGACATTGAGGCCGACTGCTGAAGGGGTCTGTTGGCTTTCGGTCAGGTAAAAGGCAAGGTCTTCACCGATTTCTCCAGAGATGAGAGGAGTCATAGAGTTGTAAGGATTTCCAGTACCGTAGTCTGTGATAACGAGGAATTGACCATTTCCAACAAAAGGTCCGACTAGGACTTCACCAGTTGCAGTCTTTTTGATGTCAACACCAGGATTTTGAACATAGCCTTTGACGTTACCCTTGGTATCAGCGACGGTGATGATAGCGCCTAGAGAGCTAGAGCCCAGCACCTTAACGGTTAGTTTGGTATTTCCTTTTTCATTGGCTGCGAGAATCTGGCTGGCGATAAGTGTTCGACCAAGCGCCACAGTTGAGCTAGCTTGGGTTTGATGTTTTTCTTGAGCAGTGCGGACGGTTTCGGTGCTATCAAGGACAAAAGCACGAAAGGCTCCGCTTTCTGATATAGTTTTAATAATTTTATCCATAGCTACTATTTTAGCATAAAAATGCCCAAAGGGGGAGCCGTGTGTTTGCTGATTTTCGGGATAATGGACTAGGAAATCAGCATGAAAATAAAAAGAGAAACAGATTATTTCAGCATTTGTAAGATTTATGCTATGCTTAAGGTAGAAAATGAAAGGGGTAACAAATGTATTTAGGAGACTTGATGGAAAAGGCTGAATCTGGCCAATTTTCAATCCTTTCCTTTCTATTACAAGAGTCTCAGACGACTGTCAAGGCTGTAATGGAGGAAACAGGATTTTCAAAAGCAACTCTAACCAAATATGTCACCCTGCTTAATGAAAAGGCTTTGGATAGTGGCTTAGAGCTGACTATTCACTTAGAAGATGAAAATCTGCGCCTGTCAATCGGTGCAACTACCAAGGGGAGAGATATTCGGAGCCTGTTTTTGGAGAATGCTGTTAAATACCAGATTTTGGTCTATCTTCTCTACCATCAACAGTTTTTAGCCCATCAGCTGGCTCAAGAATTGATGATTAGCGAGGCTACGCTTGGTCGTCACTTAGCTAGCTTAAATCAGATTTTGTCAGAATTTGATTTATCCATCCAGAATGGACGTTGGCGAGGTCCAGAGCATCAGATTCGCTATTTCTATTTCTGTCTTTTCCGCAAGGTCTGGTCGAGTCAGGAATGGGAAGGTCACATGCAGAAACCAGAGAGAAAACAGGAGATTGCCACTTTAGAAGAAATCTGCGGTGCAAGTTTGTCTTCGGGTCAGAAATTGGACTTGGTTCTCTGGGCTCATATCAGTCAACAGCGTCTTCGGGTCAATGCCTGTCAGTTTCAAGTCATAGAAGAAAAAATGCGAGGGTATTTTGACAATATTTTCTACCTTCGTTTGCATCGAAAGGCTTCGTCCTTTTTTGCTGGGCAACATCTTCCTATAGGAACTGAGGATGGGGAGATGATGATTTTCTTCTCTTTCCTCCTATCCCATCGTATTCTTCCGCTTCATACTATGGAGTATGTCCTTGGTTTTGGAGGGCAGTTGGTAGATTTACTGACGCAATTGATTCAAGAAATGAAGAAGGAGGAGTTGCTGGGGGATTATACAGAGGACCATGTCACCTATGAACTCAGTCAACTTTGTGCACAAGTCTATCTCTATAAGGGTTATATCTTGCAGGACCGCTACAAGTACCAGTTAGAGAATCGTCATCCTTATTTGTTGATGGAACATAATTTTAAAGAGATAGCAGAGGAGATTTTTCATGCTCTACCTGCCTTTCAACAGGGGACGGATTTGGATAAGAAAATTCTCTGGGAATGGCTCCAGTTGATCGAATATATGGCTGAAAATGGTGGTCAGCATATGCGGATTGGTCTGGATTTGACATCTGGTTTTCTTGTCTTTTCAAGGATGGCAGCTATTTTAAAACGGTATTTGGAATACAATCGTTTTATCACCATTGAAGCCTATGACAGAACTCGGCATTATGATTTGCTGGTAACAAATAACCCTATTCATAAGAAGGAACAGACACCAGTCTATTATTTAAAAAATGATTTGGATATGGAGGATTTGGCAGGGATTCGTCAGTTATTATTCACTTAAAAGGCTTGGTTATTCCAGGTCTTTTTTGTGAAATTCACACAATCTCCTCATATTTTTTTAAAAATTAAAAAAAGTTGATAAACGGGAAAGCGCTTTATTTTGTATACTAGTAAGTGTAAAGAGGAAACATCCTCAAGATCTTTATCAGGAGGACAGCACATGTCACAAGAAAAATACATCATGGCCATTGACCAGGGAACTACAAGTTCTCGTGCCATTATTTTCAACAAAAAAGGAGAAAAGGTCAGCTCGAGCCAAAAAGAGTTTACTCAGATTTTCTCTCAGGCAGGTTGGGTTGAGCACAATGCTAATGAAATTTGGAACTCAGTCCAGTCAGTTATTGCGGGTGCTTTCATCGAAAGTGGTGTCAAGCCAAATCAAATTGAGGCAATAGGAATCACTAACCAACGTGAAACAACGGTCGTCTGGGATAAGAAAACAGGACTTCCTATCTACAACGCTATCGTTTGGCAATCACGTCAGACAGCACCTTTGGCTGAACAACTAAAAAGTCAAGGTTATGTAGAAAAATTCCATGAAAAGACTGGTTTGATCATCGATGCTTATTTTTCAGCAACTAAGGTTCGTTGGATTTTGGACCATGTAGAAGGCGCTCAAGAGCGAGCTGAAAAAGGAGAATTGCTCTTTGGTACCATTGATACTTGGTTGGTTTGGAAATTGACTGACGGTGCAGCTCATGTGACGGACTACTCAAATGCGGCTCGTACCATGCTTTATAACATTAAAGAACTCAAATGGGATGATGAGATTTTGGAAATCCTCAATATTCCTAAGGCTATGCTTCCAGAAGTTCGTTCTAACTCTGAAATCTACGGTAAGACAGCCCCATTCCATTTCTACGGTGGTGAAGTGCCAATCTCAGGTATGGCTGGAGACCAACAAGCAGCCCTCTTTGGGCAGTTGGCCTTTGAACCTGGTATGGTTAAAAACACTTATGGAACAGGTTCTTTCATCATCATGAATACTGGTGAAGAAATGCAGTTGTCTGAAAACAACCTCTTAACAACAATTGGTTATGGTATTAACGGCAAGGTTTACTATGCCTTGGAAGGTTCAATCTTCATCGCAGGAAGTGCTATTCAGTGGCTTCGTGACGGTCTTCGCATGGTTGAAAATTCACCAGAATCTGAAAAATATGCTCGTGATTCTCACAACAATGATGAAGTTTATGTCGTTCCAGCATTTACAGGTTTAGGTGCTCCATACTGGAACCAAAACGCTCGCGGTTCTGTCTTTGGTTTGACTCGTGGAACAACTAAAGAAGACTTTATCAAGGCAACTTTGCAATCTATCGCTTATCAAGTACGTGACATCATCGACACCATGCAAGTGGATGCGCAGACAGCTATCCAAGTCTTGAAAGTAGACGGTGGTGCAGCTATGAACAACTTCCTCATGCAGTTCCAAGCTGACATTTTGGGAATCGATATCGCACGCGCCAAAAACTTGGAAACAACAGCTCTAGGAGCAGCCTTTCTAGCAGGTTTGTCAGTTGGTTACTGGAAAGACTTGGATGAGTTGAAACTCTTGAACGAGACAGGAGAACTCTTTGAACCATCTATGAACGAATCGCGCAAGGAACAACTCTACAAGGGCTGGAAGAAGGCTGTGAAAGCAACGCAAGTCTTTGCGGAAATCGACGACTAATACTGGAAGAATAAAGCGACTTAGTTAGAAAGTGTGTAAATATGGAATTTTCAAAGAAAACACGTGAATTATCAATTAAAAAAATGCAGGAACGTACCCTGGACCTCTTGATTATCGGTGGAGGAATCACAGGGGCTGGTGTAGCCTTGCAGGCGGCAGCTAGCGGTCTTGAGACTGGTTTGATTGAAATGCAGGACTTCGCAGAAGGAACATCTAGCCGTTCAACAAAATTGGTTCACGGAGGTCTTCGTTACCTCAAACAATTCGACGTAGAAGTGGTCTCAGATACGGTTTCTGAACGTGCGGTAGTTCAACAAATCGCACCACATATTCCAAAACCGGATCCAATGCTCTTACCAGTTTACGATGAAGATGGAGCGACCTTTAGTCTCTTCCGTCTCAAAGTAGCCATGGACTTGTATGATCTTTTGGCAGGGGTTAATAACACGCCAGCTGCAAACAAGGTCTTGAGCAAGGAAGAAGTCTTGGAACGCCAGCCAAACTTGAAGAAAGAAGGTTTGGTAGGAGGTGGAGTTTATCTTGACTTCCGTAACAACGATGCCCGTCTTGTGATTGAAAACATCAAACGTGCTAACCAAGATGGTGCCCTCATTGCTAACCACGTGAAGGCAGAAGGCTTCCTCTTTGACGAAAGTGGCAAGATTACAGGTGTTGTAGCCCGTGATCTCTTGGTAGACCAAGTCTTTGAAATCAAGGCTCGTCTGGTTATCAACACAACAGGTCCTTGGAGTGATAAAGTACGCAATTTGTCTAATAAGGGAACACAATTCTCACAAATGCGTCCAACTAAGGGAGTTCACTTAGTAGTGGATTCAAGCAAGATCAAGGTTTCACAACCAGTTTACTTTGACACAGGTTTGGGTGATGGCCGTATGGTCTTTGTTCTTCCACGTGAAAACAAGACATACTTTGGTACAACTGATACAGACTACACAGGTGACTTGGAACATCCAAAAGTAACTCAAGAAGATGTAGATTACCTACTTGGCATTGTCAATAACCGCTTCCCAGAAGCCAACATCACCATTGATGATATCGAAAGCAGCTGGGCAGGTCTTCGTCCATTGATCGCAGGCAATAGCGCTTCTGACTACAACGGAGGAAATAATGGAACCATCAGTGATGAAAGCTTTAACAACTTGATTGCGACTGTTGAATCCTATCTTTCTAAAGAAAAAACGCGTGAAGATGTTGAGTCTGCTGTCAGCAAGCTTGAAAGCAGTACCTCTGAGAAACATTTGGATCCATCTGCAGTTTCTCGTGGTTCGAGCTTGGATCGTGATGACAATGGCCTTTTGACCCTTGCTGGTGGTAAAATCACAGACTACCGTAAGATGGCTGAAGGAGCTATGGAGCGCGTGGTTGACATCCTTAAAGCAGAATTTGACCGCAGCTTTAAACTCATCAACTCTAAGACTTACCCTGTTTCAGGTGGAGAATTGAACCCAGCAAATGTGGACTCAGAAATCGAAGCCTTTGCGCAACTTGGAGTGTCACGTGGTTTGGATAGCAAGGAAGCTCATTACCTAGCAAATCTTTACGGTTCAAATGCACCGAAAGTCTTTGCTCTTGCTCACAGCTTGGAACAAGCACCAGGACTCAGCTTGGCAGATACTTTGTCACTTCACTATGCAATGCGCAATGAGTTGGCTCTGAGCCCAGTTGACTTCCTTCTTCGTCGTACCAACCATATGCTCTTTATGCGTGATAGTTTGGATAGCATCGTTGAGCCAGTTTTGAATGAAATGGGACGATTCTATGATTGGTCAGAAGAAGAAAAAGCAGGCTATCGAGCAGATGTCGAAGCAGCTCTCGCTAACAACGATTTAGCAGAATTAAAAAATTAAGAAAAAATAAAAGAGGTGGAGGGCAGCATTCCTTGCCGCCCGCTCTTCTTTTTAATGGAGATAGAAAGATGATGAATGAATTATTTGGAGAATTTTTGGGAACTTTAATCCTGATTCTTCTAGGAAATGGTGTTGTAGCAGGTGTGGTTCTTCCAAAAACCAAGAGCAACAGTGCAGGATGGATTGTGATTACCATGGGTTGGGGGATTGCAGTTGCGGTTGCAGTATTTGTATCTGGGAAGCTCAGTCCAGCTCATTTAAACCCAGCTGTGACCATCGGTGTGGCCTTAAAAGGTGGTCTGCCTTGGGCTTCCGTTTTCCCTTACATCCTAGCCCAGTTCGCAGGGGCTATGCTGGGTCAGATTTTGGTTTGGTTGCAATTCAAACCTCACTACGAAGCAGAAGAAAACGCAGGAAATATTTTGGCTACTTTCAGCACAGGACCAGCCATCAAAGATACTGTGTCAAACTTGATTAGCGAAATACTTGGAACCTTTGTTTTGGTATTGACAATCTTTGCATTGGGTCTTTACGATTTTCAGGCAGGTATCGGAACCTTTGCAGTAGGTACCTTGATTGTCGGTATCGGTCTATCACTAGGTGGGACAACAGGTTATGCCTTGAACCCAGCTCGTGACCTTGGACCTCGCATCATGCACAGCATCTTGCCAATTTCAAACAAAGGAGACGGAGACTGGTCTTACGCTTGGATTCCTGTTGTGGGACCTGTTATTGGTGCAGCTTTGGCCGTTCTTGTATTCTCACTTTTCTAACCTAGAAAACAATTATGCTGATAAAGCTTGAGATGAAAATCTCAGGCTTTTTTTATTGAGTATAACTTCTTAGAGCTAGCCTCCAACGATAATAATTCCTTCAAAAAGTAGGAGGAATAAAGGCAATAGCTTTTGCTTTTTTATGTGAAAAATCTCACTTTTGTTTTCTGCTATTTTATGCTAAAATATTAAAAATCAAATTTTAATTCTAAAGTTGGTAACTAAGATGGGAGAGTTACATGTCTAATTCATTTATTAAGTTGTTAGTCTCTCAATTGTTTGCAAATTTAGCAGATATTTTCTTTAGAGTAACAATCATTGCTAACATATACATTATTTCAAAATCAGTAATTGCCACATCACTAGTTCCCATTTTAATAGGGATATCCTCTTTTGTTGCGAGTCTTTTAGTTCCTTTAGTTACTAAAAGGATAGCGCTCAATAGGGTTTTATCTTTCTCTCAATTTGGAAAGACTATATTATTGGCGATACTGGTAGGAATGTTTACCGTAATGAAATCAGTAGCGCCTTTGGTAATCTATCTATTTGTTGTTGCAATTTCTATATTAGATGGTTTTGCCGCACCTGTTTCTTATGCTATTGTGCCGCGCTATGCAACTGATTTGGGTAAGGCTAACTCAGCCTTATCAATGAGTGGTGAAGCCGTTCAATTGGTGGGGTGGGGGTTAGGTGGACTCTTGTTTGCAACAATTGGTCTATTACCAACCACGTTTATAATTTTGATGTTGTATATAATTTCTAGCTTTCTGATGTTATTTCTTCCTAAGGCTGAAGTGGAGGTGCTAGAGTCAGAGACAAATCTTGAAATTTTGCTCAAAGGTTGGAAGTTAGTTGCTAGAGATCCTAGATTAAGACTTTTTGTATCAGCAAATTTATTTGAATTTTCTCAAATACGATTTGGGTTTCGTCTATCATACTTGTCTTTGTAACTGAGTTATTAAATGAAACGGAAAGTTACTGGGGATATTCTAATACAGCATATTCTATCGGGATTATAATTAGTGGTTTAATTGCTTTTCGGCTATCTGAAAAGTTTCTTGCTCTTAAGTGGGAAAGTATTCTTTTTTCTCTTATAGCCATGGCAATAGTGACGCTGACTATTCTATATTTTCCAAACGCACAGATGTTTTTAGTATTTTCAGCTTTAGTTGGTATGTTATCGCAACTAAAAGAAGTTCCTGAAAGTGTATTTCTTCAGGAAACAGTAGAGGAAAATAACTTGGTTAATGTCTATTCCGTTCTGGAAGTGATTTCGACATTAGCATTTTCAGTATTTGTTTTGCTAATGAGCTATATTACTGAGAGTTTTGGTATTAGCATCAGTTTTTGGATATCAGCCATTTGTCTGATGATAGAAGCTATTTTAATTTATATCAGGCGAGATTATTTTAAATGAGAGACGTGTTAAAAAGTCTTTAAAAATCAGAAAAGCGCATAGTATCAGGTGTTGAAAAAACTTGATATTGTGCGTTTTATTATGGGAAGATTTCCTTCATTTTCTCCTGAAATGGAGTTTTTGCCCAGCCTCACTCTATTTAAAATATACATAGAAAAACCGCATAATCCTTAAAATAAGCTGAAATCTAGTGAAAATGTACGGCAAACAATTGAAAAATTACCCTATAAAGTGGTACAATGGTAGAGAAATACTATAGTAAGAGTTCATCTTATTTAGCAAAAATTACAGAAATGAATGGTTTTTCTTGATGAAACAGAGAAAAGAATTGTACCTCTTTCTTGGTCGAACAGCCTTATATTTTCTTATCTTTCTAGGGCTGCTTTACTTCTTTAGCTATCTTGGTCAGGGTCAGGGTGGCTTTATTTATAATGAATTTTAACTTGAAGGAGAATTCCTATTGTGTCAAATAAACCAATAGTAGATATGATTGAAACCATTGAGCATTTTGCTCAGACCCAGCCTAGCTATCCTGTTTACAATGTTTTGGGGCAGGAACACACTTATGGAGATTTGAAGGCTGATTCGGATAGTTTGGCTGCAGCTATTGATCGACTTGGCTTACCTGAGAAATCTCCAGTCGTCGTTTTTGGTGGTCAAGAGTATGAAATGTTGGCAACTTTTGTAGCACTGACTAAGTCAGGTCATGCCTACATTCCCATTGACAGCCATTCGGCCTTGGAACGAGTTTCTGCTATTGTAGAAGTTGCAGAGCCAAGTTTGATTATTGCCATCTCAGATTTTCCATTGGAGCAAGTCTCTACGCCAATGATGACTTTAGCTCAGGTTCAAGAAGCCTTTGCTCAAGGGGCTAGCTATGAGATGACACATCCAGTCAAAGGAGATGATAATTACTACATCATCTTTACTTCTGGTACGACCGGTAAGCCTAAGGGGGTGCAGATTTCCCATGACAATCTCCTCAGCTTTACCAACTGGATGATTACAGATAAAGAATTTGCGACGCCAAGTCGTCCGCAAATGCTGGCTCAGCCACCTTATTCTTTTGATCTGTCTGTCATGTACTGGGCGCCGACCTTGGCACTGGGTGGTACGCTCTTCGCTCTTCCTTCAACTATTACTCAGGACTTTAAGCAACTCTTTGCGACCATCTTTTCATTGCCAATCGCTATCTGGACATCAACCCCTTCTTTTGCGGATATGGCCATGTTGTCAGAAGACTTTAATAGCGAGAAAATGCCTGGAATTACGCATTTCTACTTTGATGGTGAAGAATTGACAGTCAAAACGGCTCAAAAACTGCGCGAACGTTTCCCACATGCCCGTATTATCAATGCCTATGGTCCAACAGAAGCGACAGTAGCTCTATCAGCTGTTGCCGTGACAGACGAGATGCTAGCGACTCTCAAACGCCTACCAATCGGCTATACCAAGGCTGATTCTCCAACCTTTATTATTGATGAGAACGGCAATAAACTGCCAAACGGTGAGCAGGGAGAAATCATTGTCTCAGGACCAGCTGTTTCAAAAGGTTATATGAACAATCCTGAAAAAACGGCAGAAGCCTTCTTTGAGTTTGAAAGTCTGCCAGCCTACCATACAGGAGATGTGGGAACTATGACAGATGAAGGCTTACTTCTCTACGGCGGACGCATGGACTTCCAGATTAAGTTCAACGGTTACCGCATTGAGTTAGAAGATGTCTCTCAAAACCTCAATAAGTCTCGCTTTATCGAGTCTGCTGTAGCTGTGCCACGTTATAATAAAGACCACAAGGTGCAAAATCTATTGGCTTATGTCATCTTGAAAGACGGTGTTCGTGAGCAGTTTGAGCGAGATATTGATATTACCAAGGCTATCAAGGAAGATTTAACCGATATCATGATGTCCTACATGATGCCGTCTAAATTCCTTTATCGAGACAGTTTGCCACTGACTCCAAATGGAAAGATTGACATCAAAGGATTAATTAACGAGGTGAATAAGAGATGATGGAGTTCTTTCAACAGCTTCCTCATTTAGAGCCATACGGAAATCCTCAGTATTTTGTCTATGTGATTGCTGCAACCTTGCCCATCTTTATCGGTCTCTTTTTCAAGAAACGCTTTGCCTGGTTTGAAGTACTGGTTAGTCTTTTCTTTATAGTCACCATGTTGGTAGGTGGGAAGACCAATCAGTTGGCTGCCTTGGGTATTTACCTTTGCTGGGAAATAGTGCTCCTGCTTTTCTACAAGCATTATCGAAAAAGCAAGGATGGCAAGTGGGTCTTCTACCTAGTTAGCTTTCTATCCCTCCTTCCGATTATCTTTGTCAAGGTGCAGCCAGCTATCAATGGAACGCAGTCTTTGCTTGGGTTTTTGGGAATTTCTTACCTGACCTTTCGTTCGGTTGGGATTATCATCGAGCTGAGAGATGGAGTGATTAAGGATTTTACCCTCTGGGAATTCCTCCGATTTCTTCTCTTCATGCCGACTTTTTCAAGTGGCCCAATCGATCGTTTTAAGCGATTTAATGAAAATTATCAGACCATTCCTGAGCGAGATGAGTTAATGGATATGCTGGATGAATCTGTTCGCTATATCATGTGGGGCTTTTTGTATAAGTTTATCCTGGCTCATATTTTAGGAGAGACCTTGTTGCCTCCTCTGAAGAATCTAGCCCTGCAGTCAGGTGGTTTCTTTAATCTCTATGCTTTAGCGGTCATGTATACCTTTGGTCTTGAGCTCTTCTTTGACTTTGCAGGTTACTCTATGTTTGCCTTAGCCATCTCAAACTTGATGGGAATCCGTAGCCCCATCAACTTTAACAAACCTTTTTTATCAAGGGATTTAAAAGAGTTTTGGAATCGTTGGCACATGAGTCTATCTTTCTGGTTCCGTGACTTTGTCTTTATGCGAATGGTGATGGTGTTGACCAGAAAGAAGGTCTTTAAGAATCGTAATGTAACCTCAAGTGTGGCCTACATTGTAAATATGCTGATTATGGGATTTTGGCATGGAGTGACCTGGTACTATATCGCCTATGGACTCTTTCATGGGATTGGGCTGGTCGTCAATGACGCTTGGGTTCGTAAGAAAAAAACGCTCAATAAGGAACGGAAAAAAGCAGGGAAGCCTGCTCTACCTGAGAATCGCTGGATTCAGTTGCTTGGCATGGTTGTCACCTTCCATGTCGTCATGCTGTCATTCTTAATCTTTTCTGGATTCTTGAATGATCTATGGTTTAAAAAATAAAAGGAAATAAAATATGGATATCAAATCAGAAGTTATCGAAATTATTGATGAGTTGTTTATGGAAGATGTTTCTGACATGATGGATGAAGATCTTTTTGATGCAGGTGTCTTGGATAGTATGGGAACGGTTGAATTAATTGTGGAGATTGAAAACCGTTTTGACATTCGTGTTCCTGTAACAGAGTTTGGTCGTGATGACTGGAATACAGCTAATAAAATTATAGCTGGTATTGTGGAGCTACAAAATGCTTAAACGCTTATGGATGATCTTCGGACCGGTCTTGATAGCTGGTTTGTTGGTTTGTCTGCTCATTTTCTTTTATCCTACTAGTAAAAGTTATAATTTATCAGAAGAAAAACGATATGCAGCAGCGATTAGTACACAAAGTTTTAGAGAAAGATTTCAGAAAGTGAGAGCTCTTTCGGACCCAAGTCTACGATTCATTCCCTTTTTTGGTTCTAGTGAGTGGATTCGATTTGATAGTATGCATCCAGCTGTTTTAGCGGAGAAGTACAATCGTTCGTATAGACCCTATTTTTTAGGACAAGCAGGAGCAGCTTCTTTGAATCAGTACTTTGGTATGCAGCAAATATTGCCAGAGCTAGAAAATAAACAAGCTGTTTTTGTTATTTCTCCTCAGTGGTTTACAGAAACGGAGTATGAACCTGCAGTTTTTCGTAGGTATTTTAACACGGATCAATTGGGTGCTTTTTTGGAAAATCAGTCTGGAGATGTGTCAAGTCGTTACGCCGCTTCGCGTTTAATGAAAAAGTATCCTAATGTAGTATTGGGAGATATAGTCAAAAAAATAACCGAGGGTGAGCAACTTTCAGAAATAGATAAGACACTCATAGATACATTGGCACGATTCAACCAAAAACAATCATTTCTATTTGGACAATTGTCAGTGAATGATGGAGAAAAATATAGAGATCGCGTGGAGAAGTATCTAAAAGACTTACCAGATAAATTTTCCTACGACGAATTGAGAGAAATCGCTGTAAAAGATGCTGAAGCAAATACCACGAATAATGATATGGGAATGGAAAATCGTTTCTATGATACGCAAGTAAAGAAAGATTTAAACAAGTGGAAGGATTATCAGAAAAATTATAATTTTCTAAAATCATCAGAATATAATGACTTGCAATTAGTCTTGAATCAATTTGCGAATTCAAAAGTGAATGTATTGTTTGTGATTCAACCTGTCAATAAAAAATGGATGGATTATACAGGATTAAATCAAGATATGTATCAACATGCAGTTGAAAAAATTCGTTACCAGTTAGAAAGCCAAGGTTTTACCAATATAGCAGATTTTTCAAAAAATGGTGCTGAACCTTATTTTGTAAAAGATACAATTCATATTGGTTGGTTGGGCTGGTTGGCTTTTGACAAGGCAGTTGATCCTTTCCTATCCAATCCCACACCAGCTCCGACTTACCATCTGAATGAGCGCTTTTTCAGCAAAGATTGGGCGACTTATGATGGAGATGTCAAAGAATTTCAATAGATAATATAGAAGAGTTCAAGAATGAAACTAGTTTTCACGTTTTTTCTTGACTCTTTTTTTGCTTGTGATATAATTAACTGGTAAATAAAATTCCAAAGAATAGTATTTTTCTCTTAAAAAAGAGAAATCCAAAAGGAAAGGAGTCAGATATGAGACAGCTAGCGAAGGATATTGATGCCTTTTTAAATGAGGTAATTTTGCAGGCAGAAAATCAGCATGAGATTCTAATAGGTCATTGCACTAGCGAGGTGGCCCTGACCAATACTCAGGAGCACATTCTCATGCTTTTGTCAGAGGAATCTTTAACAAATTCAGAGTTGGCCCGTCGCCTCAATGTCAGTCAGGCAGCAGTTACCAAGGCCATTAAGTCTTTGGTCAAGGAAGGGATGTTGGAAACATCTAAAGATCCTAAGGATGCGCGTGTGATTTTTTATCAGTTGACTGATTTGGCTCGTCCAATCGCTGAGGAGCACCATCATCACCATGAGCATACACTTTTAACTTATGAACAAGTGGCGACTCAGTTTACTCCAAATGAACAAAAAGTGATTCAGCGGTTTTTGACTGCTTTAGTAGGAGAAATCAAATAATGAGATATATTACGGTAGAGGATTTATCCTTCTATTATGATAAGGAGCCTGTTCTTGAACATATCAATTATAGTGTTGATAGTGGAGAATTTGTTACCTTGACAGGGGAGAATGGGGCAGCTAAGACGACACTAATCAAGGCCAGTCTTGGAATCCTTCAGCCACGCATTGGTAACGTGACTATTTCCAAGACAAATACGCAGGGTAAGAAATTGAGAATTGCCTACCTGCCTCAGCAAATTGCCAGTTTTAATGCTGGTTTTCCAAGTACGGTTTATGAATTTGTCAAGTCAGGTCGCTATCCACGAAAGGGTTGGTTCCGTCGTTTGAATGCTCATGATGAGGAGCATATCAAGGCTAGTCTGGACTCAGTTGGCATGTGGGAACATCGAGACAAACGCTTGGGTTCTCTATCTGGAGGACAAAAGCAGCGAGCGGTGATTGCGCGTATGTTTGCTTCGGATCCAGATGTGTTTATCCTAGATGAGCCGACAACGGGGATGGATGCAGGAAGTAAAAATGAATTTTACGAACTCATGCACCACAGCGCCCATCATCATGGTAAGGCTGTTTTGATGATTACCCATGATCCTGAAGAAGTTAAGGACTATGCGGACCGCAATATTCATCTAGTTCGTAACCAAGATTCGCCATGGCGTTGTTTCAACGTTCATGAGAATGATCAGGAGGTGGGCCATGCTTAGTTTGTTATCTTATGACTTTATGCAACGCGCCTTTCTGGCGGTTATTGCCATGAGTCTTTTCTCGCCAGTATTGGGAACCTTCCTAATCTTGCGCCGTCAGAGTTTGATGAGCGATACCCTTAGCCACGTCTCGCTGTCGGGTGTAGCTTTTGGTCTGGTTCTGGGGGTTTCTCCGACTATTTCAACTATTGCTATTGTCTTGATTGCGGCGGTCTTTCTGGAGTATCTCCGTACGGTTTACAAGAGCTTTATGGAAATCGGGACAGCTATCCTAATGTCAACAGGACTGGCTGTTTCTCTGATTGTCATGAGCAAGGGTAAAAGCTCTAGCTCAATGAGTTTGGATCAATATCTTTTTGGTTCTATCGTGACGATTAGCGAAGAGCAGGTTATTTCTCTCTTTGTCATTGCGGCGGTTGTTTTGCTGTTGACCTTCCTCTTCCTTCGTCCAATGTATATCTTAACCTTTGATGAGGATACGGCCTTTGTGGACGGTTTGCCCGTTCGTACCATGTCTATTCTTTTTAACATGGTGACAGGAGTGGCCATTGCCCTTATGATTCCTGCAGCAGGAGCTCTTCTGGTATCGACCATTATGGTCTTGCCAGCTAGTATTGCCCTGCGTCTGGGGAAAAACTTTAAATCGGTCATGCTACTTGCCAGTGCTATTGGATTTTTGGGAATGGTAGCAGGACTTTACATTTCCTACTATGCAGAAACACCTGCAAGTGCAAGTATTACCATTATTTTTGTAACTGTCTTTTTACTTATTAGTTTAGTAAGACGTTTTATCAAATAGGAGACTAACGTGAAAAAAATTAGCTTATTGTTCGCCAGTCTATGTGCCTTGTTTTTAGTGGCTTGTTCCAATCAAAAGCAGGCAGATGGCAAACTAAATATTGTGACAACCTTTTACCCTGTCTATGAATTTACCAAGCAAGTCGCAGGAGATACTGCTAATGTAGAACTCCTCATCGGTGCTGGTACAGAACCCCATGAATATGAACCGTCTGCCAAGGCAGTTGCCAAAATCCAAGACGCAGATACCTTCGTTTATGAAAATGAAAACATGGAAACATGGGTCCCTAAATTGCTAGATACTTTGGATAAGAAAAAGGTCAAAACCATCAAGGCGACAGGCGATATGTTGCTTTTGCCAGGTGGTGAGGAAGAAGAGGGAGACCATGACCATGGAGAAGAAGGCCATCACCATGAGTACGATCCCCATGTTTGGTTATCACCAGTTCGTGCCGTTAAACTTGTAGAGCACATCCGTGATAGCTTGTCAGCAGATTATCCTGATAAAAAAGAGACCTTTGAAAAGAATGCTGCTGCCTATATCGAAAAATTGCAAGCCTTGGATAAGGCTTATGCAGAAGGCTTGTCTCAAGCCAAACAAAAGAGCTTTGTGACTCAACACGCAGCCTTTAACTATCTTGCCTTGGACTATGGACTCAAACAAGTCGCAATCTCAGGTCTCTCTCCAGATGCAGAACCATCAGCTGCTCGTCTGGCAGAATTGACAGAGTACGTCAAGAAAAATAAAATTGCCTATATCTACTTTGAAGAAAATGCTTCACAAGCACTTGCTAACACACTTTCAAAAGAAGCAGGTGTCAAAACAGATGTCCTCAATCCTTTAGAAAGTCTGACAGAAGAGGATACCAAGGCTGGCGAAAACTACATCTCCGTTATGGAGAAAAACCTCAAGGCTCTGAAACAAACAACGGACCAAGAAGGCCCAGCAATTGAGCCTGAAAAGGCAGAGGATACCAAGACAGTTCAAAATGGTTACTTCGAGGATGCAGACGTCAAGGACCGCACCTTGAGTGACTATGTAGGTAACTGGCAATCAGTTTATCCTTTCCTTGAAGATGGTACGTTTGACCAAGTCTTTGACTACAAGTCTAAGTTGACTGGTAAGATGACTCAGGCTGAGTACAAGGCTTACTATACAAAAGGCTATCAGACAGATGTCACTAAGATCAACATTTCTGATAATACTATGGAATTTGTTCAAGGTGGACAAAGTAAGAAATTCACCTACAAGTATGTTGGTAAGAAAATCTTGACTTACAAGAAAGGCAATCGTGGCGTGCGCTTCCTCTTTGAAGCCACAGATGCAGACGCTGGACAGTTCAAGTATGTTCAGTTTAGTGACCACAATATCGCCCCAGTTAAGGCAGAACATTTCCATATCTTCTTTGGAGGCACAAGCCAAGAAGCCCTCTTTGAAGAAATGGATAACTGGCCAACCTACTACCCAGATAACCTATCTGGCCAAGAAATCGCTCAAGAAATGTTGGCGCATTGATGAGAATCAAAGGATAGCTTTGTATGAGGCTATCTTTTTAGTTACAAAATAGATGGTTAACATTTTATTTTTAAAAATCGCAGTTAAAACTGCACAGCCTTCTTTAAATGTGCTATAATACAGGAAAAATAATGATGGAGGTCACGATAATGGCAACATTTTTGATGATTTTTGTGGTGGTTTGTGTGCTCCTATTGGTGATAGTCACACTGAGTACAGTTTATGTGGTTCGTCAGCAGTCGGTGGCGATTATTGAACGCTTTGGGAAATACCAAAAGGTTGCCAATAGCGGTATTCATATTCGCTTGCCTTTTGGGATTGACTCGATTGCAGCGCGGATTCAGTTGCGCTTGTTGCAAAGCGATATTGTGGTTGAGACTAAAACCAAGGATAATGTGTTTGTTATGATGAATGTAGCGACTCAGTACCGTGTTAATGAGCAGAGCGTGACAGATGCCTACTATAAACTCATGCGTCCAGAATCTCAGATTAAATCTTATATCGAAGATGCTCTTCGCTCTTCTGTTCCCAAATTAACCTTGGATGAATTGTTTGAGAAAAAAGATGAGATTGCCCTTGAAGTTCAACACCAAGTAGCAGAAGAAATGACTACTTACGGTTATATTATCGTGAAAACCTTGATTACTAAGGTCGAACCAGATGCAGAAGTTAAGCAATCCATGAATGAAATCAATGCGGCGCAACGTAAGCGGGTCGCAGCGCAAGAATTGGCGGAAGCAGACAAGATTAAAATCGTCACTGCAGCTGAAGCAGAAGCAGAAAAAGACCGCCTTCATGGTGTGGGGATTGCCCAACAACGTAAAGCGATTGTGGATGGATTAGCAGAGTCTATCACAGAACTCAAGGAAGCCAATGTTGGTATGACAGAAGAGCAAATCATGTCCATTCTTTTGACCAACCAGTATTTGGATACCTTGAATACCTTTGCCTCTAAAGGCAATCAAACGATCTTTTTACCAAATACGCCAAATGGTGTGGATGATATCCGTACACAAATCTTGTCAGCCCTTCGTGCTGAGAAGAAATAATAGACTAAAGAGCCTGGAGTCAGGCTCTTTTTGTATTACCCTTGTAGCTTTGAGGATTAAAATCCTCCTCCACAAATTATAGAATCTTTTCTGAGTATTTAGGGAGTGATGGAGGAAGTGTTGAAAGCGCTTTTGTTTTGTGATATAGTCAAATTGATAGACTTGTTTAAAGAGGAATGCTTGTATGAGAAGAGAAGAAGTTTTGCGAAATCACTGGTTTTTTAGCCAAGAGGTGGGGAAAGAAGAGGCCTTGGCGCCGGATTTTCATAGAGAAAATTGGCAGGCTATTCAAGTGCCACATGACTGGAGTATTTACAATGATTTTGACCAGTATTCGCCAGCGCAAAATGAGGGTGGTCAGTTAAATGGTGGTCAAGCCTGGTATCGGACACAGTTTTACTTGGAAGAAGATGCCAGTCTTGTATCGGTGCGTTTGTTGTTTGATGGAGTTTACATGAATGCCCAAGTCTATATCAACGGGCAAGTGCTGGGCTATTATCCCAGTGGCTATACGCCCTTTTCTTATGATATCACGCCTTATCTAAGAAATGATGGGACGGCCAACCAGCTTGCGGTTTTTGTGGAAAATCAGCAACCTAGCAGTCGTTGGTACTCTGGTAGCGGTATTTACCGAGAAGTAAAATTATTGATTACAGATTCGGTGCATCTGGATTTATATGGGATTAAGATAGAAAGTCCCAAGCTAAAGGAACAAAGGCAATCTTGGGTGGAAACCCAGCTTGAAAGCAAGGTTTCAAATGATGGGCCTCAGTCCGTGTCGGTGTATTTGGAACAGAGTATCTGGTATGATGGCCAACAGCTGTCAGACTGGCAGGCGACAGACTCTATAGTGATTGAGTCTGGGGACAAACATCATTTCCAACAAGCAATATCAATTTTTCAACCCTTGCTTTGGGATATTGCTTCCCCTCACCTTTACCAATTGAAGACTCGTCTTTACAAAAATGGCATTTTGGTTAATGAAGAAGAAGAGACCTTTGGTTACCGCTATATGGATTGGCAAGCGGATAAGGGTTTCTTTCTAAATGGTCGCTGGTTGAAGATTCATGGGGTTTGTTTGCACCATGACTACGGAGCATTGGGAGCTGTGGAAAACAAGTCAGCTGCTGAGAGATGCTTGCGCCAGATGAAGGAAATGGGGGTCAATGCGATTCGAATCACCCATAATCCAGGCAGTAGCATCTTGCTGGATCTGTCTGCCAAAATGGGCTTACTCATCCAAGAAGAAGCCTTTGATACCTGGTATGGAGGCAAGAAAGAATATGACTATGGTCGCTTTTTTGAGGAAGAAGCGACTCATCCAGAAGCGAAAACAGGCGATTTCTGGTCAGATTATGATTTGCGCACCATGATTGAGCGTGGTAAGAACAATCCAGCGATTTTTATGTGGTCCTTGGGAAATGAAGTCAGTGAAGCAAATGGAGATGCTCATTCATTGAAGACGATCAAACGCTTGCTAGAAAGGGTTAAGGAGGTTGATGATAGCCGTTTTGTGACCATGGGAATGGATCAGTTCCGCTTTGGAGATGGGTCTGGAGGTCATGAAAAGATAGCCAATTTGCTGGATGTGGTGGGCTTGAATTACTCGGAAGATAATATTGATGGGATTCGCAAAAGACATCCCAAGTGGCGACTTTACGGATCTGAAACCTCATCGGCTACAAGGACGCGTGACAGCTATTTTCGCCCAGCTAAGGAATGGGTTGGGGATAATCGCCGCGTGCGGAATTTTGAACAGTCAGACTATGGCAATGATCGAGTTCCTTGGGGGAAGACGGCGACGGCTTCTTGGATAGCAGATAGAAATCGGCTAGACTATGCGGGTCAGTTTATCTGGACAGGAGTGGACTATATCGGTGAGCCGACTCCTTGGCACAATCAAAATGACACGCCTGTAAAGAGTTCCTATTTTGGGATCGTGGATACGGCAGGGATTCCTAAAAATGATTATTATCTCTATCAAAGTCAGTGGTTGGACCTAGATCAGCATCCCATGGTTCATATCCTACCCCACTGGAATTGGGAAATCAACAAGAGTTATCAACAAGTTGTGGATAAGTATGGGGATATCTCTGTTCGAGTGTATTCAAATGCTGGTTCAGTAGAGCTATTTCTCAATGGAAAATCCCAAGGCAGAAAGAATTTTCAGGAAAAATGGACTTCAGATGGTAGAAAATACCAAGAGGGAGCAAGTTCTGAACAACTTTATCTCGAATGGCGTTTGGCTTATCAACCAGGAGAATTGCATGCTGTAGCCTATGATTATCAAGGTCAGCTTGTGGCAGAAGATAGGGTGGTGACTGCAGGTAAGCCAGCCAAAATCGGGTTACATGCCGAGAAAACAAAACTGGAGCCAGATGGGCAAGACCTCCTTTATCTCTATTTTGATGTATTGGACAAGGATGGAAATTGGGTGCCGACGGCTTCCAATCAGCTTCATTTTCAAATTGAAGGCCCTGCTCGCATTGTGGGTGTGGATAATGGCAGGCAGGCCAGTCGTGAACGTTACAAGGCTCAGAAAAATGGTCGGTTTAAGAGGAAAGCCTTTCATGGCAGAGGTGTCCTCTTAGTTCAGAGCTTGGAGCAGGCAGGCCAAGTAAGACTAAAGGCCAGTGCCAGAGGGCTAGAGCCAGCAAGTTTTGATATCTTAGTGGGAGAGGCTTTGGCTACCCAACCAGTGAAAAATAAGCGCTTATTTGAGATTCGAGTGGACAAGCAGGCAGGATTACAAGAAGGGGCTTCCCCAGCTATTGGACTTTATCCACAAACTGTGGATAACCCTGTGAACAAGGTGGGGAATAGTGAAGTGATTTGGGAGACGAGTGGTAGTGCCCACGCCATTATCAAGCAGGGAGTGCTTCATTGCTTGTCTGCAGGCGACTTGGCTATCCGCGCCAGTTATCAAGGGAAAACCTATCAAACTCACTTACAGGTTGCAGAAAATACCTCACTAGGGCAGGCAGTTTCTGTAAGACCACTTCGCTTGTATACAGATAAGGGGACTTATCCACAGCTTCCATCTTCGGTCTTGGTGGACTATGAGTCTGGTGGTACAAAACGAGTCAAGGTTATTTGGGAGGAGATTTCTGAAGAAGATTTGGCAAGATTTCATGAGTTTACGGTATCTGGTCAGCTAGAAGGTCTGGATTTAAAGGCTTCTGCCCAGGTTTGTGTTCAAGGGATTTGCGCTATTGAGCCTGAGAGGGTTTGGACGCTTGTCAAGGAACCCCCACACTTACCAGACCGAGTCAAGCTAGTCTTATCAGATGGCAGACGAGATATGGCCAAGGTGACTTGGGACGAGCTTGATTCTCAAATCTATGCTCAGGTAGGAGAATGTGTGCTCACAGGACAAGTAGCGAGCTGTGAGTTGCCGGCAACAGTCACTATCCATGTGACAGATGCCAGTGTAGATGGGGAAGTTATTTCCAATCAGTGGACAGGATCCAACCTGCCTCTGGTCTTTGCTTCTCATTCAGAACCGAATCACCTAGCCTCTTACCTCAATGACAAGGTCATTGCTCGGAAAAAATCGACAGCCAATACTTGGATTGCCAAGTCAGAGCAAGCCAGCGTGGGCATTCTGTTTGGAGATGCAGGGATTTTAAAACCGCGATTTGTGGATAACGTGACCTTGTATTATGTTGAAAATCAAGAATATGTGGCTGTTGAGCCGACATTTATTGATTATTATGTAGGGAATGAGCCTAGCTTACCTCGGTCTCCAAATCATTTGGATAAGGATTCCCTGCTCAAGCAAGAGGAGAATTGGCGCCCTGTATCAGCTATCCGAAAAGTTTCAAGCAACAGGGATGAAGAGCTTCGTTTTGAATTTGACAAGGTAGAGACTTATGCCCTTCGTCTTCGATTTGAAGGCTTGGAAAGCCCTCTAGCGTTAACAGAATTGCAGGTACATGCCAAAAAAGTAAAGAAAAATGTAGATAGGAAGTAGTATGGTAAGAGAAATAAAACCGCACGGCCCCTTGCCTAGTCAGGCCCAGCTAGCGTATTTAGAGAATGAACTAGCAGCCTTTATCCATTTTGGTCCCAATACTTTTTATGATCAGGAATGGGGGACAGGTCAGGAGGATCCTGAACGCTTTAATCCAACAAAGTTAGACGCGCGTGAATGGGTTCGTGTACTTAAGGAAACGGGCTTTAAAAAGTTGATTTTGGTGGTCAAGCACCACGATGGCTTTGTCCTCTATCCGACGGCTCATACAGATTATTCGGTTAAGGCTAGTCCCTGGAGGAATGGAGAGGGGGACTTGCTTTTTGAAGTATCCCAAGCTGCTACTGAGTTTGATATGGATATGGGGGTCTACCTGTCACCATGGGATGCCCACAGTCCTCTCTACCATGTGGAGCGAGAAGTGGACTATAATGCCTATTATCTGGCTCAGCTGAAGGAGATTTTATCAAATCCTGCTTATGGAAATGGAGGGAAATTTGCTGAGGTCTGGATGGATGGTGCCAGAGGAGAGGGCGCTCAAAAGGTCAATTATGAATTTGAAAAATGGTTTGAAACCATTCGTGACCTGCAGGGAGATTGCTTAATTTTTTCAACAGAAGGCACCAGTATCCGATGGATTGGCAATGAACGAGGGTATGCAGGTGATCCCCTGTGGCAAAAGGTGAATCCTGATAAACTAGGAACAGAAGCAGAGTTGGACTATCTTCAGCACGGAGATCCCTCAGGCACGATTTTTTCAATCGGTGAGGCAGATGTCTCCATTCGACCGGGTTGGTTTTACCATGAGGATCAGGATCCTAAGTCTCTCGAAGAGTTGGTCGAAATCTACTTTCACTCAGTAGGACGAGGAACCCCTCTCTTACTCAATATTCCGCCGAATCAAGATGGACTCTTTGATGCAAAGGATATGGAACGCCTTTATGAATTTGCGACTTTTCGCAATGAGCTCTATAAAGAAGATTTGGCTCTGGGAGCTGAGGTATCTGGTCCAGCTCTTTCCGCAGACTTTGCTTGTCACCATTTGACAGATGGTCTTGAGACCAGCTCTTGGGCAAGCGATGCAGACTTGCCCATCCAGTTAGAACTCGACTTAGGGTCACCTAAAACTTTTGATGTAATTGAGTTAAGAGAAGATTTAAAGCTAGGGCAACGAATCGCTGCTTTTCATGTGCAAGTAGAAGTGGATGGCGTCTGGCAAGAATTCGGCAGGGGCTTTACAGTTGGTTATAAGCGCCTCTTGCGAGGTTCGCTAGTAGAAGCGCAAAAGGTGCGCGTGATGATTACAGAGGCACAATCTATGCCTGTATTGACCAAAATTTCCCTCTATAAAACTCCTAGCTTATCACAAAAAGTAGCTGTTCAGGGACTAGCATTTGCAGAAAAAAGTCTAGCTGTAGCAAAGGGAGAGACTCTTCATTTTAGGATTGAACGTAGCGAAAGTAGTACTCCTTTGGAGGCTAAGATTTCTATTCAACCGGGGACAGGTGTGCATGGTGTTGTCTATCAGGACGAGATCCAAGTTCTTCAATTCCAAGCAGGGGAAAGCACAAAAGATTTGTGCCTACCAACCCTGTATTTTGCTGCTGATAAGACCTTGGATTTCTATCTAAATCTGACTGTTGATGGACAGTTGGTTGATCAAGCTCATATTTTAGTTGAAACGAGATAAAATATCTTCACAATTCATTTCCTTTTCGAATAAATAGATAGAACCATCGAATCTAGTAAAATTAGATTTAAAACTGTGGTATAAGTGGTATAATAAGAGGAGGGAATGGATGATTCTCAGACATCCGGGCATTAGCCCAACAAATGACTTGGTTGCTAAGAAAATTTTTAGCAATCCAGAAATCACTTGTCAATTTATTCGCGATATGCTGGATTTACCAGCAAAAAATGTGACTATTTTGGAGGGAAGTAATATTCACGTCTTACCTTCCCAGCCTTACTCGGCCCAGGATTTCTATACCAGTATAGACGTCTTGGCGGAGTTGGATAATGGAACTCAAGTAATCATTGAGATTCAGGTGCATCATCAGAATTTTTTCATCAATCGCCTGTGGGCTTACTTGTGCAGTCAGGTCAATCAAAATCTAGAAAAAATTCGCCAACGAGAAGGTGATACACACCAGAGTTACAAACACATCGCACCAGTATACGCTATCGCAATTGTGGATAGCAATTATTTCTCAGATGACCTGGCTTTTCATAGATTTAGTATGCGAGAGGACACGACAGGTGAGGTCTTAACCATCACAAACAATGGACAAGAAAACCATCTGGTCAAGATGGCATTCTTGGAATTAAAGAAATACAGAGAAACCAGCAAAGACGAGGTTCGCAAACCGTGGTTGGAGTTTTTCGGAAATAAGCCCTTTACCCAAAACCCCCAGCGAGCCATTAGCCAAGCAGACCAACTGCTAGACTACAAGAGCTGGTCCGAGGAGGACAGGAAGATGTTTAGTCAACTACGTATGCGTGAAGAACAAGCCTTGTTAGCACAGGACTATGCTTTAGAAACAGCTAGGGCGGAAGGCATTGAAAAAGGACTGGAACGAGGTCTTGAACGTGGGCGAGCTGAGGGTATTGAAAAAGGTTTAGAACAGGGACTGGAACGAGGTAAAGTTGAAGGAAGGGAAGAAGGAAAACTTTTTGCTTTCCTAGACATGGTTTGCCAAGGTCTTCTGACTTCGGAGGTTGCAAGTCAGCAGTTGGGTATGACTGTCTCTGAGTTTGAAGAACTATTGAAAGAGCATCACAAATAAGGACTAAAAAAATACAGAGAAACCAGCAAAGACAAGGTTCGTAAACCGTGGTTGGAGTTTTTCGGGAACAAGCCCTTTACCCAAGAGCCAGAGCGAGCCATCAGCCAGGCAGATCAACTGCTGGACTACAAAAGCTGGTCCGAGGAGGACAGAAAAATGTTTAGTCAACTACGTATGCGCAAAGAACAAGCGTTATTGGCTCAGGATTATGCCTTGGAAACAGCTAGGGCGGAAGGTATTGAAAAAGGCTTAGAACGTGGTCGAGCTGAGGGTATCGAACAAGGACTGGAGCTCGGGAAAGCTGAAGGACAAATCTTTACCTTTCTGGATTTAGTACGCCAACATGTTTTAACTTCTGAATTTGCGAGTGAACAATTAGGCATGTCAGTCGCGGAGTTTGAAGCACTGTTGTAAATAGAAATGACATGTTATCGAACTAGATAGCATGTTTTATTTAGAGGATAAACCTATTTATCCGAGGGTTATGCGCAATTTTTTCAATATATTTAAAAAATCATATCTAAAATATATAATAGTAGATTAATTAAACATGCATAAAAACGTGAAAAAATGTGATATGAAACTTTCTGAAAATTAGCTATATTCCTAATTTTTTTTGCGAAAATTTCAAATTAAATAACTTGCATATATATCAAAAATAAAGTAGAATAGTCAGTGTAAGATTTCACGTTAAATATAATAATTATCCGTTGCTTCAGAAGCGGCTAGTTTCGCGTGAAAATCCCAAATATACTTCTAAAAGGAGATCCAAAATTAATGGAAAACAAAAACTCTATGAGTCGCGTTGAGCGTTTGCACCGTGAAAAGGTGACACGTTACTCTATTCGTAAATACAGCTTTGGTGCAGCTAGTGTGGCCGTTGCTGCTCTTTTCATGTTCTTAGGGAACGGAGCAGTATCAGCTGATATGACTGCTGTTCAACCGCAAGATACATCAGAGATTAAAGTTAAACCAACTGAAGAAAATACTGGCTCAGATAAGGTTCAGGAGGATACTACAAAACAAGTAGACAATACAGTTGTAGCGGAAGCTCCTGCTAAATCAGAAGAAGTAGTTACTCCAACTTTGGATAAGACCCAACTTGAAAGCTACATTTCAGAAATTGAAACAAAACTTTCTAACGGTTCTTACGATAACAAAACTGAAGAAAGTGTTGCAGTATTAAAAGCTGACTTAGAAGCTGCAAAAGCTACATTAGAGAATGCAACTACTCAAGCTGAACTAAAACAAGCTTACAGCAAACTTGTCACTACAGCTAACTCTAAATTAAAAAACAAACCTGTAGAGAAAAAAGAAACTCCAGCAGTAGATACAACTGAAGGTAAAGAAACTGTAGGTAAAACAGCAGAAAACACTGAGAAAAAATCAGAATCTAACTCAATCGAAAATACAGGTTCAAATGACCCACGTAACGGTAAAGAGATGGATAAAGATAATGCGTTACGTACAGAAACATCAAAAACTGTAGATAATATTACATATACTACTGAGTTCTCGAATGATGCTACAAAAGAAATCTATGTTTATAACAAAGAAGAGGCTAATGTAGAATTTAAAATCAATTCATCAACAAATAAAGTTACTTACGTTGAAACAACAGGGGGATCTAATCAGAAATTCACCACTGTTAACGATACAACTGTAACAGATGGATATGGGTATAATTTTGATAAAATCACTACAGAAACAGATACACCATTAACAGTAAGAATGACAGGGCAACCGAATGCTACTATCATGGGGAATAAAAACTATACGAAGACGGAAGCTCAAAACTTCGCTATGGGTGAACGTTATCTTCGTGTAACAGCAAAAGATGGATCTACAATGTCCCCAGCAGGTAATGGACTAACTCAACCGGGATACTTCAAGATTGTTCTTAAATCTCAAACATACAAATACAGCATCCAAGAACCAGCTTTAGATGGAGATAAAATTGGTGTTGATGATATTAACAACCTAACTGCCACAGAAATTGCCAAAATTAAAGAGAAAATTAATATTCAATATTCTGATACGGCAACGAAGCAAGATGCACGACTAGCGTCTCACAAAGGGGAAGTCTTAGCAGATAAATATTCAGTAGTGAAAGACATTGCTATTGCAAATGGAACAGTTACTGTTACCTATAACGATGACTCAGTAGACACTACTCCAATTTCAAATATTGCACGTACAAATGTAGCACCGACAGTATCAATTCCATACTCAGATCCAACTCCAAACAAAAAAGAAGTTTATCTATATACTGGAGAAGAAGCAGATGTTGATATTACATTTAACGATGATTCAGGAAAAATTAAATCAGCTGCCCTTAAAAAAGGTGGAAATATTGCTTTAAATAACGTTGGTGGAAATCCAGATCTACAAGATAATGAATGGGGATTCACTGTAACAGCGATTAATTCTGAAACTGCTACACCAGCAAAAATTAAAGTAACAGGACAAGTTTCAGGGATAGCAGAAAATAAACTGCCAAAAACAGAAAACGATTCTTTAGAGCTTGTAACACGTTTTGCCACAGCAACAGATAAAGATGGAAAAGAAATTAATAATATTGCTGTAAAAAATAAAAATAATGGAGAAGTAGTAGGTTCTTACCTTACTGACCCAGGTGCTGTAACATTCGTATTAAAAGCACAAGCTAAGAAATATGATATCGTTACACCAACAGAAGAAGATAAAGTAGCAGTAGCTGATCCTACGGCTGTAACTGATGAAGAATTTGCTAAAATTAAAGCGAAATTAGAATATTCTAGAACTAATGAAGACAAAAATCTAGAGTCTAAACGTGGTGAGGCAGTAGATAATACTGATAACAAAGTTGCTACAATTACTAAAGAAGGTAATAATATTGTTGCAACATATAAAGATGGTTCTAAAGATATCAGACCATTAACAGACTTCACTAAATTAGATAAACAACCTGCTATCGATGCAGTAAATACAGCAGCAACTGAGAAAATTGCAGCGATTAACTCAACTTCAAATGCTACTGATGAAGAGAAACAAGTAGCAATCGATAAAGTAAATGCTGATAAAACAGCAGCTTTGACAGCAATTAATGGTGCTACTACAAAAACAGCTCTTGATACGGCTAAAGACGCAGGAACAACTGCAATCGCAGCAGATAACCCAGTAGTTGCTAAGAAAGCAGCAGCAAAAGCAGATGTAGAAGCAGCTCGTAAAGCTAAGGAAGACGCTATTAAAGCAAATCCAAATCTGACACAAGCAGAAAAAGACGCAGCAATTGCGAAAAATAATACGGCAGCAGCAGAAGCAACTAAAGCTATTGACGCTGCAACAACAAACGATGCAGTAGATACAGCAAAAACTGCAGGAACTACAGAAATTGGTAAAGTTAATCCAGTAGCAAAAGAAAATGCTAAAGAAGCTATTGGCAATGCATTAACAGCTAAAAATCAAGAAATTGATAACCGTACAGATTTGTCAGATGCTGAGAAAAAAGCTGCTAAAGATGAAGCTCAAAAATTAGCAGATGCTGAATTAGCTAAGATTAACGCTCAACCTGATAATGCAGAGACACCAGAAAAAGCGACAGAAGCTCAAACAGCGGTAGATGCAGCAAAAGATAAAGGTGTAGCAGATGTTAAAGCTGTAAATCCAGTAGCTAAAGAAGAAGCTAAGAAAGCAATTGCGAAAGAATTAGAAGATAAAAATTCTGAAATTGATAAACGTACAGACTTAACTGATGAAGAAAAAACAGCAGCAAAAGCTGAAGCTAAGAAACTAGCAGATGCTGAATTAGCAAAAATTAATGCTCAACCTGATAATGCTGATACACCAGAAAAAGCAGCAGAAGCTCAAAAAGCAGTAGATGCAGCTAAAGATAAGGGTGTAGCAGATGTTAAAGCTGTGAATCCAGAAGCAGCTAAGAAAACTGAAGCTAAACAAGCAATCGATGATGCATTAGCAACTAAAAACAAAGAAATCGATGAACGTACAGATTTAACTCCAGAAGAGAAAACTAAAGCTAAAGAAGCAGCAAAAGCGCAAGCAGACGTAGCAAAAGCTGCAGTTGATAATGCAACTACAAATGCAGCAGTTGATAAAGCTAAAGCAGATGGAACTACAGCAGTTGCAAATGTAACTCCAGTAGCAAAAGCAGAAGCTAAGAAAGCAATTAATGATGCGTTAACAGCTAAAAACAAAGAAATCGATGCTCGTACAGACTTAACTGATGAAGAAAAAACAGCAGCTAAGAATGAAGCAAAAGATAAAGCTGACGCTCAATTAGCTGAAATTGCTAAACAACCTGATGCAGCAGCTACGCCAGAAGCAGCACAAACGGCACAAGCAGCAGTAGATGCAGCTAAGAAAACAGGTGTAGATGAAGTTACAGCTGTAAATCCAGTTGCGGTTAAGAAAACAGAAGCTAAACAAGCAATTGATGATGCCTTAACAGCTAAAAACAATGCTATTGATGCACGTACAGACTTAACAGATGCTGAGAAAAAAGTAGCTAAAGACAAAGCGGCAGAAGAAGCTAAGAAAGCTAAAGAAGCAATCGATTCAGCTACAACAGATGTAGCAGTAGATACAGCTAAAACATCTGGTTTAGGAGAAGTTGCTAAAGTAAATCCAGTAGCTAAAGAAGCCGCTAAGAAAGCAGTAGCAGACGAATTAGCTAGAAAAGAAGCAGAAATTGATGCGCGTACAGACTTAACAGATGCAGAGAAAGCAAAAGCTAAGAAAGAAGCGCAAGATAAAGCTAAAGAAGCAACAGATGCAATTAATGTACAACCGGATAACGCAGATACACCAGAAAAAGCGACAGAAGCTCAAAAAACAGTAGATGCAGCAAAAGATAAAGGTGTAGCAGATGTTAAAGCAGTAAATCCAGTAGCGAAAGAAGAAGCTAAGAAAGCGATCGCAGATGAATTAGCTAAGAAAGAAGCAGAAATCGATGCACGTACTGATTTAACGCAAGAAGAAAAAGACGCAGCTAAGAAAGAAGCTCAAGATAAAGCAAAAGCAGCAACAGACGCTATTAACGCACAACCGGATAACGCAGATACACCAGAAAAAGCGACAGAAGCTCAAAAAGCAGTAGATGCAGCTAAAAAATCAGGTGTAGATGAAGTTAAAGCAGTAAATCCAGAAGCCAAAGCTAAACCAGCAGCTAAGAAAGCCATCGAAGATAAATTAGCAAAACAATTGGAAGACATTGCTAACACTCCAGATGCTACAGATGATGAGAAGAAAGTTGCAGCAGATGCAGCTAAAGCTCTAGCAGAAGAAGCTAAGGAAGAAATCGATAAAGCTGGAACAGATGCAGAAGTTAAGCAACTTCAAAAAGAAGCTGAAGGTGAAATTGAAAAATCTGTACCTGTTGTAGAAGATAAGCCAAATGCTCGTAAAGCAATTGATGAAGAAGCAACAGCTAAAAAAGCAGCAATTGACGCTCGCGACGACTTGACTCCTAAAGCTAAAGAAGATCTTAAAGCTCAAGTAGATGCAATCGCAGATCAAGCTAAGAAATCTGTAGATGCAGCTAAAACCGCAGACGCTGTTAATGGAATTGAAGAGTCAGATAAAGCGGCTATTAATGCTGTAGGTGAAGTGAATATTCCGGCTGACAAAGTTCTTGTAAATGATCCAAGTGCTTTAACAGATGATGAAAAAGCTAAGGTCTTAGAAGCTGTTAAGAAAGTAAATCCAGATGCTAAAGAAATCACTCAAGACGCAGATGGAAATGTTACTGTTACAACTCCAGATGGACACAAAGAAATCATCACTCCTGAGCAAGTAGTGAAAACTGCAGATACAGCAAATGATCCAAAAGCAGGTAACGATATCGTTAAACCAGCTGATAAAGTGGTTGTAAATGATCCAGCTAAGTTGACAGATGCTGAGAAGGAGAAGATTAAAGCAGCAGTTGAAGCTGTAAATCCAAACTCAATTGTAGTAGTTGATGACAAAGGAAATGCTAAAGTTTCAACTCCAGATGGTCAAACACAAGTTATTCCTGTAGAAGAATTAGTACGTACTGTTGAAGATACTAAGAAACCAAACGCAGGCAACGACATCGTAAAACCGGCTGACAAGACTGTAGTAGCAAATCCAGATGCTCTCACTCCAGAAGAGAAGAAAGCCATCGAAGACAAGGTTAAAGCAGTCAACCCAGGAGCAACTGTAGCAGTAGACGACAAAGGCAACGCCACAGTCACAACCCCAGAAGGTAAGACAGCAGTCATTCCAGCAGCAGACTTGACGAAAGATCCAG